>NZ_JAJLMN010000001.1:2202500-2360000 GCF_021730615.1 Lichenibacterium dinghuense | reverse complement strand
AGCCGCGGCGTCGCTCTGCCCAGACCCCAGCGCCAGCATCGCCGCGAGCTCGCCCCGCACTTCGATCGTGGGCGGCGCTTTCGGGTCGGCGGGGGAGGGCACCAGACGTACTTCGTCGATCAAAGCCCGGATCTGCTCGCGCGCCGCCGCCGCGTCCTCCCCTCCCAGCGCCGCCTGCAGCACCGCCACCTTCGCCCCGTACAGTTCCGCCAGGTTCGGCATCAGCCGCGGCGCCGGGGCTTCCGCCACGGCCAGCTCGGCCTCCAGCGTCGCCTTGCGGCTCTCGGCATCACGCAGCGCCGACAGGATCGCGGCCGAGCCGCCGTCTTCGCCGATCACCCCGACGAGGTTGCCGATCTTGCGCGCGAGACGCTTCAGCTCATCGCGCTGCCCCTCCTGCGCCACGGCGCGGCCCTTCTGCGCCGCGTTCCATTCCGCCGTGAAGCCGCGCACGAAAGCGGCGTAGACCTCCGGCGCCATCAGCCGCGTGCGCAGCGCGTCCAGGACGGTGTCCTCCAGCACGCTCCGCTTCATCGTGCGCCGGTTGGTGCAGACGGACGCGCCCCTGTTGCGCGCGTCCGAGCATCCGACGTGCGTCGCGCTGATCACCGACACCCCGCCGCCGCAGGCGCCGTAGCGCAGCAGTCCGGACAGCAGATAGCTCGGCCGCTTCTGTCGCCAGAAAGGCAGGCTTTCCGAGGCTGCGTTCCCTCCTCGGCGTCCGTCCATCTCGGTCTGGCGCCCTTTCACCCTGGCCCAAAGGGCGTCGTCGACGATCCGCAACTCGGGCACAGGCTTCCTCAGCCACTCACCCTCGGGGTTCAGCTGCGAGCAGTGTTTCTGCCGGTCGGGGTGCTTTTCGTAGCGCAGGCGGTTCCACACCAGCACGCCGACGTAGAGCTCGTTGTTGACGATGCCGGTGCCGCGCGTACGGTTGCCATAGATGGTGCTCTGGGACCACTTGCCCCCACGAGGGCCCGGGATCCCCTCGCGGTTCAGGGCCGCAGCGATCTTCTTCGGTGAAAGATTGCGCAGGCCGTAGTCGTCGAAGATGCGCCGGACGACCTCGGCTTCGGCGACGTTGACGCACCTTTGGCCTTTATCCTCGCCCTCGGCGGTGGCCACGACGTCGTAGCCGTAGCTCAGCCCTCCTGCGGAAGCGCCGTCCTCGATGCGCCCGTGCAGACCGCGATGGGTCTTCTCGGCCAAGTCGTCGAGGAAGACGGCGTTGATCGTCCCCTTGATGCCCATGACGAGCTTGCTCGCATGGCCCTCTGCACAGGTGTGGATCGCGACGCGCGCGTGGCGGCAATGCTTGCCGAAGTTCTCGGCCTCCTCGCCGTCGCGCATCAGCCGGTCCAGCGACTCCGCCACGACCACCTCGAACTGCTTGATGGCACGGCGTCGCGCAGGGCCCGGTAGCCGGATCGGCTCGCTATGCTGCCGCTCTGGGCGCGGTCGAAAAAGGTCGGGTCGACCTGCCAGCCTTGTCGGCGGATGAGGTCCTCGCAGATGCGGACCTGGTCCTCGATGGACGCGTCGCGTTGGCGGTCGGAGGAGAACCGGGCGTAGATGGCGGCGCGCATGTCGAGCTCCGGCGTTCAGCGTCGCGCGCACGATCGCGCGCGGGGCCGGTGATTACAAATCGAATCGTCCTGATCTGATTCAGGGCCCGCCAGCCCTGATCCCCAGCTTTGCACCCGTCTGGGGGCGCCGCTGGTACACTTCGCCCATCGTCGGCGTCGACCTCGCGCCGCAACGCACGAGGATAGATGCCATGGGAAAGAAGAGCGTTGAGCCGAAGGACCCCGAAACGCCTTCGACAGGCCTGATGGGTCGATCAAACGGGACGGGCAGAGTCAGACCGGGCACTGGGTCACGGCGCGGTCGGAATCCTTTGGAGGAGTTTGCCGAGGAACTCGGTCGCTTGGCGGCGCGCGACATTTTACGCGGCTCGTGCATGATCTCGGCGCCGGAACTCCTGTTTGTGCTCGCGCTGGTCTACGCCGTGGTCGTGGCGGTCTTGCACACCCATGCCATGCACGTCTCGACCGCTATGACATCTCTGCCATACTGACCCTGATGACTGCGAACTAGATGAGCCTGTCGGGAGTCTGAGCGACCGTGACCGAATGGCGCGCTCGGACTCAAGTATGGCGATTCCGGGTGGGAGGCGGAACGGCCGCTTCGGATCCTGACCAGGTGGAAGCAGACGTTCGCGTCGGCCGCCGTCAGACAGCTCGTGGTGCAAGAGTCTTCGCGAAACGTATTCCCTTCCGGTAGAGACGAGCACGCGTCGTCGATAACATTGATCCTTCGAGCGCCGGAGTGGCGATAGACCATCATGTTCCTGTTCGGAACGATGGCCATGCTCGACCCGTCACAGCCGGGTCAGCCATCCGTGCCAGTCGGGGTGGTGGAACAGGGTGCGGGCCCGGCGGTGTTTCCAAGTGCCGTACTTGTAGTAGTCGAAGTCGAGGGCGGAGACAGCCTCCTGGATCATGGCCCAAGTGGCCCATTTCAGGTCGGCGAGCGCCTTCATAACAGCGATGCGGGCCTCCAGCATGGGGTCGACGCGCCCCCAGTAAGTCTCGATCATCTCGCGCTCGACGTCGAGCTCGAAACCCATCTCGTCGAACCAGAGCGCCATCTCGTAGCTGCGCTCGTTGTTGGCCGCGTATTCGAAGTCGACCAGCACGACGCGGTCGTTGGCGTCCAGCATGAAGTTGCCCGCCAGCGTGTCGTTCATGCAGGGGACGAGATCGAGGCCTGCGGCGAGGAACGCCGACTTCGCGTCCGCGAAACGGCGCATCAGGAAGGCGTGGTCGGCCGGCACGCGGCCCCCCACCGCCGCGACCTGCGCGACATGCTCCTCGATCTGGTCGAAGATCGTCTTGGTCAGCGACAGGGAAGCCGAGTCGTTGAAGGCCTTCAGGGCCGCCGCGGCGTTGCGGCGCACGGAACCGCGCAGGAAGTCGAGGTTCGTCGAGGCCCGGAACCCGTCCACGAAGGCGAAGATCTCGACGCCCCTTTCGGGCAGGAAGCCCACCACCTCGACGCCGAAGCCGCAGGTCTCGGCCCGGCGGCTGGCCTCGTGGGCGGCGTGGCGCGCGATGAACATCTCGGTGCCGCGGCCGGGCAGCTTGACGAAATAATCCCGGTCGCCATCGATCGACACGCGCCAGTTGCTGTTCGACAGCCCGCCCGCGACCGGGCGGTAGCGCACGGCGCGCCCGGTCCAGGCCGGCACCTCGGCGAGGACCGCCTCGATGGCTCGCTCGCCCTCGCCGACGCCCTCGCCCGACCGCTTCCATGTCATGACGCTCTCGCCTCCGTACCGGCGCTCACAGGCGCCGCAGCCACGTCTCGAAGTCCCGCGCCCCGATCGCCGCGCGGGCATGGAGCAGGCGCCATTGCCCGTATTTGAAGAACTCGACGCCGCTCCGCCGCGTCGTCATGGCGCGCGTCACGCCCCAAAGGCCCCACATCACGTCGTCGACGGCGCCGTAGAGGCGACAGCGGTTGAAGGCGCGCTCGTCGCAGCCCCCGGCGTAGCGCATGATGGCGACCCTGCGCTCGGCGTCGAAATCGCAGGCCTCGTTGATCGTGGCGGCGACATCGAACCAGGGGTCGTTGTCGCCGGCCGTGTCGAAATCGACGAGGCGGAGGGCGGTGCCGTCGAGCATGACGTTCGAGGCCGTTCCGTCATTGTGGCAGAAGCGCAGATCGAACCCCGCAGCCTCGACCGCCTCGCGGACCAGCCCCACCGCGGCGAGGAGAGACGGGGCGTCGCGGGGCAGCGGCGCCCCGACGGCGGCGGCTTCCGTCGCCAGGGCGGCGATGCGATCGAAGGGGCAGAAGCGTCGCCCGAGCGGCGGAGCCTCGTGCAGCCGACGCTTGGCCTCGAGCACGCGGCCCAGCGTGTCGGCATCCTGGAGGTCGCCGACGGTGGCTGTGCGCCACGGCGGATCGAGGCAGGCCAGGGCCAGCACGCCCGTGGCATCTCCCAGGACCTCGGGGCCGACGCCGAGCTCGGCCGCCTTGCGGGCGGCGTCCGCGGCCCAGGGAACGACGTCGGTCGCCATGTCGGCGTGGCGGATCTTGATGAAGACCGGCGGCGACCCGGCCCGCTCGACGCGGATGCAGTCCGACGCCACGGCCCGGTGCACCGGGGACGCGACCGGGGCCGCGGCGAGAACGCCCGTCGTCCCCCACGCGGCCGCCCCGCCGGGCAGGCGCCGGAGCGCGTCCGCGACCCGGATCGACAGAGGGTCGACCTCGGGGTCGGCCGTCATGCTGCCGCTCCGAGCTGGCGCAGGGCACGCTCCGGCGAGCCGCCTGCGCGGCACAACCGATCGGCGGCGGCGAGGAGCACGTCGCGCCCCGCGTCGAGGTCGGCCGCCTTCGTCGCCTCGCGCTCGTTGTGGGCGATGCCGTCGATGCTCGGCACGAAGATCAGCCCCACGGGGCACCGGCCGAGCAGGCTGAGCGCGTCGTGCCCCGCTACCGTGTCCATTCGGATCATGCGGTGACCTGCCGTCTCGGCGCAAAGGGCGACGAGGTCGCAGACGACGTCGGGCAGCGCTCGGATCGGGCGCTCGGACCGGACAGCGACCGTCAGGCCGACGCCGGCCGCGCCAGCGGCCGAGACGAGGAGGGCGTCGGCGCGTATCCCCGCCTCGGCCAGCACGGCATCGTCGGCGGAGCGGACTTCCAGGGACAGCGAGACGCGAGCCGGAACGACGTTGGGTGAATTCGGCTCGACCAAGAGTCGCCCGACCGAGGTATGGAGCCGGCCGGGCCAGCGGTCGGCCAGGGCCCGCGCCGCCGTGACGGCGTGGGCCGCCGCCAGCAGCGCGTCCCGCCGCCGGCCCATACGGGTCGGCCCCGTGTGGGCCTGCTCGCCTTCGAACACGGCCTCGATCTTCAGCGCACCCCAGTTCCGCGACACGACCCCGATCGTGGCGCCGTCATCCTCGAGCACCGATCCCTGTTCGACGTGGAGTTCGAGATAGCAGGCCGCCATGGCAGGCGCGACGTCACGACCCCGGTGCCCGATGGCCTCCAGCGCGTCGCCGAGGCTCACCCCGTCGTCGTCCAGGCGCGACAGCGCGAAGGCGGCATCGTGGTGGCCCGCGTAGGCGCCGCTGCCCAGCAGGCTCGGACGGAACCGCGCGCCCTCCTCGTTGGTCCAATTGACGGCGCAGAAATCGGCGTCGAAACGCGCCCCATCCCGTTTCCGCGCCATCAGACCGCGGCCGACGTCGAGCGCGGCCGCGACGCCGAGCGCGCCATCGAGCCGGCCGGCACGCATCTGGCTGTCGAGGTGCGATCCCGCCATCACAAGAGCCGCGCCCTCGATCCCGGCGAGCGGAAATCGGCCGAACTGGTTGCCGACGCCGTCCGTGGTGACGACGGCGCCGGCTTCGGCCAGCAGGGCCGCGAAGAGGCCGCGCGCCTCGCCGTCGGCCGGCGAAGCGCAGAGCCGCGTGACCCCGCCGCCCGGCGTCGCCCCGAACCGTGCGAACCGCGCCAAAAGGCCGTGGATGTCGTCGGCTCCGCCGAGGCATTCCTCAGGCTGAGATGATCTCGATGTCATACCGGTCGAACGCGTCCTGGAAAGGTTTCGGGGGAGGGCGGTCGGTGACCAGCGTCAGCGGGGCGTCGAGCGCGAACGTGTTGATGTTGGCCTGCCGGCCGAACTTGCCGGAATCGGCCAGGATCACGGACCGGCGCGCCTGCTTCTTCATGGCCCGGCGCAGCACGCTCTCGTGCTCCTCGTAGTCCATCCAGCCATGGTCGATGTCGCAGGCCGAGATGCCCATGAAGGCCACGTCGAAGAAGTAGCGCTGCGCATAGGCCACGGTCTCGTATCCCACGAGGGCGTGATCCTTGGCGCGGACGGTGCCGGGCGTCATGGCGACCGTCGCGGGCCCGTCGGCGAGCGTCAGGGCGACGTCGATCGAGTTCGTCGTCACGGCGAGCTGTCGCCCCTTGATCTGCCGCGCCAGGGCCAGCGTCGAGGTGCCGGTGTCGATGAAAACCGACATGCCGTCCTGCACCAGCCGCTCCGCCAAGAGGGCGACGCGGGCCTTCTCGCGCGGGGCGATGCGACCGCGTTCCGTCAGCGGCCGGTCCCGATCGAGGCGCTGGGGCACGGCGCCGCCGTGGATGCGCCGCAGAAGGCCCTGCTCCTCGAGCTGCTTGAGGTCGCGCCGGATCGTCTCGTCGGACACCTGGAGGAGGGTGGCGATTTCCATCACCCCGACCCTCCCCGCGCTGCGCAGGCGCGCCAGGATTTCCCCGTGGCGATGGTCCGTCAGCATCGTGATCGCGCCTCCCGTCCGCCGCGTCGTGGTCCGACTCGCATTGTAGCGGGTTCAGCTTGGGTCGAACTCGCGGCGCGCGACAGGGCATCTCAGGCCCCGGCGAGCTGCGGGGCGCGGCGGTGCTGGGTCGCTGTCTCGTAGTCGAAAGCCATGCCGAGGAGGGCGGCCTCGCTCCACAGCGGACCGACGAAGATCAGGTTGAAGGGTGCGCCGGACGCGTAAGATCCCGCCGGCACCGTCAACCCCGGCAGGCCGGCGATGTTGATCTCGCAGACCGTGGTCTCGTGAAGCGTCTCGGTGCCGTATAGCGGCGGCAGTGCGTCGCGCATCTGGGGGAAGACGAAGCCGTCGAGCCGCTCGCGCGCCATCACGCGGTCGAGGATGGCGAGGTAGCCCTCCCGGGCCGAAAGGAAGTCGGACAGGTCGGGCGGCGTCAGCGGGGCGGCGAGGGCAGGTCCGAACTGCGGCAATTGATGCATCATGTGCAGCACGCCACCCGGCGCGAAGCAGTCCTCCTCGGCTGTGGCGGCGGCGAAATCCGCGAAGGACCGGAGGGCCGCCGACGGCCCCATGCGCTGGAGATAGTGGTGGAGATCGAAGGCGACCGATTCCATGCCGCGCGCGTCGTAATGGTCGGATCCCTCGACGGGCTGGCCGATGTCGGCGAAGCCCGAGCCCGCCAGCGGGTCGTCGACCAGCACCGCGCCGCGGGCCGCGATCTCGGCCTGGGCGCGGCGGTAGAGCTCCGTCGTCTCGGCCGACAGCGACCGATTTCGCCAGCCAGGCCCGTAGAGGCCGAGGCGCTTCCCGCGCAGGGCGTCGGCAACGAGGCCCGAGGCGTAGCCGCCCGCCGGCCGCTTGCCGATGCCCGCGACCGTCTTCGGGTCTGCCGCCGTGTAGCCGGCGAGAACGTCCAGCGTCAGCGCGGCGTCGCGGACGCAGCGCGCGATGGGGCCCACGACGTCGCGGGTGCTGCCGGCCAGCGGCATGACGCCGGCGTTGGGCACGAGGCCGAAGGTGGGCTTCAACCCGACGAGCCCATGCGCGGAGGCCGGGTTCTGGATCGAGCCGCCGGTCTCCTCCGCGAGGCCGAGGATCGCCATGCTGGCGGCGACGGCCGCTGCCGTGCCGGCGCTGCTGCCGCCCGGGATGCAGTCGGGGGCAGCGACGTTGATCGTCGGTCCCGCCCAGCTGTCGTTGGCGTGGCTGCCGGTGGCGCTCAGCACGGGGACGTTGGTCTTGCCCAGCATGACGCAGCCGGCCGCCCGCATACGGGCGACGACGGGCGAGTCCGTCTCGGGGATCAGGTCGATGCCGCCGGCCTTCGCGCTGAGGAAGCGCCAGCCGCCGGTGCTGGGCAGTCCCGCGACGTCCATCGTATCCTTGATGACCACGGGCACACCGGCCAATGGCCCGAGCGCCTCGCCGGCGGCGCGGCGACGGTCGATGTCGCGCGCGTCGTCGAGCGCGTCGGGGTTCATCACGATGATGGCGTTGTAGCGCGGGTTGTAGGCCGCGATCCGGTCGAGAAAGAGCCGGGTAAGGCTCTCCGACGTCATGCCGGCCGCGAAGGCGGCCTGGGCGTCGGCGACCGTCATCTCGACGAGGTCGGGCGCGACGGCGGGGGCGGAGGTGGCGTCCATGGGAAGGGGATCTCGCGTGGCGTGAGGATTTTGAGGACAGGTCAGTCCATGCCGACGAATTCGTCGATCATGGCGCGATTTCGGGCGACCTCCGGAGGCACTTCGCCGGTGATGACACCCTTCTTCAGGATGAGGATGCGCCGGGACAGCGAGGCGATGAAGTTGAGGTTCTGCTCGACGAGCAGCACCGTGATGCCGCGCTCCCGGCCGATGAGCTGGAGGGTGTCGATGATCTCCTCGATGATGGAGGGCTGGATGCCCTCGGTCGGTTCGTCGAGCAGGACGATGCGGGGCGCGCCGCAGAGGCATCGCGCCAGCGCCAGGAGCTGCTGCTCGCCGCCCGACAGGGCGCCTCCCGGCCGGTCGAGATAGGCCTTGAGGCGCGGGAAAAGCTCGAGGATTTCCGCGATCCGCTCCGCCTCCCGGGCGCCCCCGAGCAGGCAGCCCATGCGCAGGTTCTCGTGGACGCTGAGGCCGGGGAAGATCTCACGCCCCTGGGGCACGTAACCCAGGCCGGCACGGGCGCGTTCGGTGGGCGCCAGCGCCGTGATGGGCCGGCCGGCGAGCGAAACCGTGCCGGCCGTGGCCGGCAGGTAGCCCATGAGGGTGCGGAGCAAGGTGCTCTTGCCCATGCCGTTGTGGCCCAGGATCCCCACGAACTCGCCCTTACCGACCGCCAGCGTCACGCCGCCGAGGATGGGGATGCGGCCATAGCCGGAATGGAGGCCCTCGACCGACAGGAGCGGAGTGACGGCGGGAGGGAGGTTCGCTGCGCCGTGCATCATGCCGCCTGCTTGCCGAGGTAGACGTCGCGCACCCTCTGGTCCGCGAGGACGCGCCCGACCTCGTCCTCCATCAGGATGCGGCCCTGGTTGAAGACCGTGACGGTCCTGGCGATCATGCGGATGAAGGGCATGTCGTGCTCCACGACGATGAGGGCATGGGTCTTATTGATCTCGCCGATCAGCTCAGCGGTGCGATGCACCTCGTCCTGCGTCATGCCGGCGGCCGGCTCGTCGAGCAGCACGAGTTCGGGCTCGCCGGCCAGCACGGTCGCGATCTCGACCCACTGACGCTGTCCGTGGGCTAGTTGGCCGACCGGGAGGCCTGCGATGGAGGTCAGGCGAAGGCGCACCAGCATCTCGTCCACGATGGCGTCGGCGCGTTCCACGGACTTCTGCCGTGCCGCGCCGATGAAGACGTTCTCCCTCACCGTCAGGGCGTTGAAAACGTTGGGCACCTGGGTCTTGATGCCGACTCCGCGCCTGGCGATCTCGTGAGGGTTCGCGCCGGTGATGTCGGCGTCGCGCAGGCGGATGCGCCCGGCGCTCGGCTTCAGCTGGCCGGTCAGCATCTTGAAGAAGGTGCTCTTGCCGGCCCCGTTGGGGCCGATGAGGCACCGCAGCTCGACCTCGCCCAGCGTGAAGTTCACGCTGTCGACGGCCTTCACGCCGCCGAAGCGCATCGACACGTCGGTGGCCTGGAGCAGCGGACGGAACGGGGCGGCTCCGGGGCGGGGCTCGGTCATCGGCGCGTCTCCTGCGCGAGGGGCTGGACACCGCGCAATCGCACGCTCTCGGGCGCCTGAGCGCTGGGCTTCCTCCGCGACCCGATCCGGGCCAGCAGGGCGCGCGCCGTGGGCAGCAGGCCTTGCGGGATCAGCAGGACGAAGGCGACCAGGATGGCACCGAGGCCGAGGTTTGGATCCACGGTCGATTGGCCTCCGGCGGCGTTGATCAGCCATTGGATCAGGACGGCGCCCAGGATCGGGCCCAGCAGGGTGCCGAGGCCGCCGACCAGGACGAAGATGATCACCTGGGCGGACATCGACAGGGCGAAGACCGTGGGGCTGATGAAGCCGCCCCAGTTGACGTAGATGCAGCCGGCGAGGCCCGCGATGCCGGCCGAGATCGTGAAGGACAGGAGTTTGTAGAGTCGCGGGTCGTAGCCGATGAGCTGAGCCCGGGTCTCGTTCTCCCGGATCGCCACCACCACCCGCCCGAACCGGCTCGCCAGCAGCACCCGCAAGAGGGCGTAGACGGCGAGAAGGCTGCCCATGGCGACGTACCAGATGCCGGTCTGGTCTAGCGGGTCGTCCGGCATGCCGGGGACGTTGATGGGCGGCACCGACGGCATCCCGTTGAAGCCGCCGAGTTCCGCTTGGCCGATATGATATTGGCTGCCCGAGGTGGTGTTCATGAGCTGGAACAGGATCACCGAGACAGTCAGGGTGATGACCCCGATGTAGGCGTCCGAGATGCGGCCGTAGAACATGAAGTAGCCGAGGGCCGCGGCGAACAGCATGGGGACGGCCACGCTGATCAGAACCGGCACGGTGCTGTCGCCCATGTCGATGGCGGCGACCGCATAGGCATAGGCGCCGAGGCCCAGGAACGCCGCCTGGCCGAAGGACATAATCCCGGCGAAGCCCCACACATAGCCCTGACTGAGCGCGAAGATCGCCACGGCGGCGAAGAGCGTGAGCTGGACGAGGCCGTAGGTGTCGAAAACATGCGGGGCGCCGACCAGGATGGCGAGGCCGGCCGCGACGACGGCGAGAAAGCCCAGCGCCGACCGTCGGCGCGTGGACAGGACGTTCGGCGTCATAGGCTGCGCCTCAGGAAACGGCCGGTGATGCCCTGCGGCAGCACGCGGATGAGCAGGACGGCGGCGCACAGCAGGGCGACGTCGCCGATGACGGGAGAGGTGCGGAAGGACACGATTTCGTCGATGAAGCCGAACAGCGCCGACGCCAGGCCCGTGCCGGTGACGATGGCCGGTCCTCCGCCCAGCACCGTGATGAAGGCGCGCGCGACATAGGCCGCCCCCATGGCGGGCGACACGCCCGAGATCGGCGCCAGCACGCCCCCGGCGAGGCCGGCGAGCGCCGAGCCGAGCGCGAAGGTGGCCATGTAGACGGTGCCCGGCGTAACCCCCAGTGCGGCGGCCATGTGGGGGTTCTGCATGGCGGCGCGCAGGATCAGGCCGAACCGGGTGAAGCGCAGCAAGGCCAGCATGGCGACGATCGCCAGAAACGCGGTGCCGATCAGCACGAAGTTGAACAGGCTCGCCCCGTAGCGGCCGATGTCGAAGCTGCCGACGGGCGTCGGCACGGCCTTGATCACGTTGCCGTAGAGGGTCGTGACGAGGCCGATCAGCCCGAGGCTGATGCCCCAGGTGGCCAGCATCGTGTCCATCATGCGCCCGTACAGAAAGCGGATGACGGTTCGCTCGACCACGAGGCCGATCACGCCGACGACGAGGGGCGGCAGAACCAGCATCGCTATCCAGATATTGACGCCGTGATCGACCGCCGTGACGGCCGTGTAGGCGCCGAGCATCATGAACTCGCCGTGGGCGAGGTTGATGATCCGCATCATGCCGTAGATCACGCCGAGACCGAGCGTGATCAGGATCAGGGTGGCGATGCCCGTCACCACGTTGAACGCGACGAGGCCGGTCAGATCCATGCGGGCGACTCCGAGGGTGCGGCGGCGTAGAGTGAAAAGACCGGCAGAGCCTCGCTCCGCCGGATCTGCGACATCACAGCGTCGGCACGAACTGCTTGTTGGTCTTCGGGTTCTTGACGAGATCGCAGGCCCCTCCGGTGTCGGCCGGGTACTGATCCGGGAACGTCTGCAGGATGTCCCACTTGCGATCCTTGGGCGTCGCCAGATAAGCGGTGCGGATCGTATGGTGGGTCTTGGGATCCATGGTGACTTTGCCAGAGGGCGTTTCCACCGTGATGCCGGTCTCCAGCGCGTCGATGACCTTGTCGCGGTCGACCGAACCCGCCTTCTTCACCGCCTCGGCCCAGAGCATGATGCCGTCGTAGGTGGCGGTATCGAGCTCGCTGAGGTCCGTGACGTCGGCACCGTACTTGGCCTGCATGCCCTTCACGAAGTCGACGCTGGCCGGCGTCGTGAGGGAATTGTACCAGCCGTAGCAGGTGATGATGCCGTTCGTGGTCGACGGCTCCATCGTGGTGAGCTCGTCGCCCAGGCCGAACACGCTCGACCCCATTGGGATTTTGCCCTTCATCCCGGCGGCATCCCACTGCCGATAGAACCCCGAATGGTTGGCGCCGACCAGCGCCGACAGCACGATGTCGGGGGCCGCCTGTTGGATGCGGCTGATCGCGGACGAGAAGTTGGTGACGTCGAGCGGGAAGAAGTCCGTGCCGAGGACGGAGCCACCGCCGTCCTTCATGAATTTCGTCATCCAACTGGCGGTGATGTGCCCGTAATTGTAGTCGGCGGCGACGATGTAGGCCTTCTTGCCCCAGTTCTTCAAGGCGTAGTCGACGATGTGGTCGACGGTCTGGGCCGGGGTCGACCCGGTGCAGAACACGTTGCGGTCGCAGACGCCACCTTCGTATTGTGTGTTGTAGAAGTAGAGCGTCTTGTCGCGATCGAAAATCGGGCGGATGGCTTCGCGCGAGGCGGATGTGATGCCGCCTTGGATGACGTCGACCTTCTCTTCGAGGGCGAGTTTCTGGGCATATTGTGAGTAGAGCTGCATCGTGGACTGGGTGTCGTAGGCGATGAGCTTGATGGGCCGGCCGAGCAGACCGCCGGCGGCATTCAGCTTGTCGACGGCATATTCCGTGGTCTGGATCATCCGCCGGCCTTCGAGGCCGAGCGCCCCCGTTCCGTCGAGCAGGCTGCCGAGCTTGATGGGCTCGGCCGCGAAGGCGCGGCGCGCATAGAACGGCATCGCGACCGTGCCGGCCAAGGCGGCGCCTCCGAGCTTCAGCGCCCTGCGCCGGCTGATCGTGTCCTGGGTCATGAAAGGCGGCTCCGATGGAGAGGCGGGGGCCGTGCGGACGAGGGCCGTCCGGCTGGCGACAGCGCTTTTGCAAACACGATGCCAACATTTCCCACAAAGGGCACATCCGACATTCCTGGCGCATCGATGAGGCACGAGGGCCGGCGATCATCACAGGAGGGTGAGGAGGGCTCGTGAGTCAGGCAGAAACCCACAAAAGCATCATCTCGGCCCTCGTGATCGAAGGCGAGCTGTGTGGAGAACAGACCTCACGACCGTGCTACGCAAACGCATGGAAACCAAACTCCCCGTCCCGCGCGCCATCCTGGTCGGCGTCCAGCTTCCCGGCGTCGATGACGCCGCCCATGCGGCGAGCATCGAGGAACTCGGCCGCCTGGTGAAGACGTTGGGCTACGAGGTCGTCGGCACCCTGTCGCAGCGACGCGAAGCGCTCGATGGCGCGACCGTGTTCGGCAAGGGGCGGCTGCACGACTTGGCGGCACTCACCGGCGGCACGGGCGTGGTCAGCACGATGGCGGCCCCATCGACGTCGAAAGCGCGAGGGCGCTTCGATGCGGGCGGCGAGTCGGCTGCCGTGCCGAACGAGCCCGGCCCGGACATGCAGCCCTCGGCCGACGTCGTGATCGTCGACCATGAGATCTCGCCGAGCCAGGCGCGCAACCTGGAGCGGGCGACCGGCGCCGAGGTGCTGGACCGGACCGGCGTGATCGTCGAGATATTCCACCGCCACGCGCGCAGCCGCGAGGCCAAGCTCCAGGTGGAGATGGCCCGGCTGCAATATGTCGTCCCCCGCCTTCGAGAGTCCTCGACCGGGGGCGGCCGGCAACGCGGCGTCGGCGCGGGCGAATCCAACATCGACCTCGACCGCCGCAAGGTCCGGGACCGCCGCGCAGAACTCAAGGCGCAGCTCGAAGAGATCCAGCACGACGACGAGCAGCGGCGCTCGGCGCGTGGCGACCAACTGCGGGTCGCGCTTGTCGGCTACACCAACGCAGGCAAGTCGTCGCTGATGCGAGCCCTCACGGGGAGCGAAGTGCTCGTGGCCGATCAGCTCTTCGCGACACTCGACACGACCGTGCGGGCGCTGCGGCCTGAAACCTCGCCCCGCGTGCTCATCTCCGATACGGTGGGCTTCATCAAGAAGCTCCCGCACGACCTCGTCGCCTCGTTCCGGTCGACGCTAGCAGAAGCGCTCGATGCGTCGCTGCTGCTCTACGTGGTCGACGCTTCCGATCCGACCTACGAGGCGCAACTCGAGGTCAGCCGGTCCGTCCTGCACGAGATCGGCGCGGACGCAGTCCCCTCGATGCTGTTGCTCAACAAGATGGATCGCGTGGACGATGCCGGTCGGGCCGCGCTGGCCGCCAAGCATCCCGATGCGATCCCCCTGTCGGCGAATTCCGTCGCCGATGTGGCAGCGCTGCGAGAAACGGTGATCGCCTTCTTCGAATCCTCCATGGTGAAAGACCGGCTCACGCTGCCTTACGCCCAGCAGGGATTGATCGGCGCCGTTTACGAGAACGCTCGCGTGATGTCGGAGGAGTTCGACGCGGAGGGTCGCATTCTGCACATCTGCGGCCTCCCCGGCGCGATCGCGCGCCTGCGCAAGATCCTCGCAGCCTCGTAAACGCGGCATGCATCAGCGACAGCAGAGCGGACGCCAATATTCGTCCGGCAAGGATCGCGATAGGCACGCAGCCGCCGACCCGGCTGAGCCGTGATCGTCCGCTTCAGAGTGTGGCTCGATGGACGCCGAATGTCCTATGGTGAAGGGTTACGGACGGCGGCCGGCGCAGGTCGTGCGTCCGGGCTGAGGGCCGGCGTCCGTAAGCCGCCCAAGGACGAACGCGCGGGGGGCGGTCTCGCGCTATGGGAATTTGGCGGGACGGGCGAGCGCGCGGATGCGCCGCGGCCAGTCCAGACTGGCGGATCCGTGGCCGGACGAGGCGTGAGATCGGTCCGCAGGCGCTGCGATCGAGGTTCGCCGCCGATGCCGGCAGGCCGATGGTGCTGTCCCGGGCTCGCTGCGGACGATGCCGGACGCCGTGAGGGCGAGTGTGTCCGATGGCCGAAGCGGCGTCCCTTCGACCCTATGCTGGATCTGGCCGTGCCGGATCACGACACCCTCATCCGGCTCTCCATCGGTGCGGGGGCGGAGCCCGGGCGCGGGCGACGCCCTCGAAGCTCTCGATGACGAGCATGCGTCCGCCGCAGCAGGGGCATGGGGTGCGCCGCTCGGCCGAAGAGGCCGGCTTGGGGGCCTCGGGCGGTGCGGGGACGGCGAGCAGTTCGCGGGCGCGGGCGATGTTGGCCTTGCACCGTCTCGTGGCGAGCAGGCCGTAGTGGCGGATGCGGTGGAAGCCCTTGGGTAGGACATGCACGAGGAAGCGTCGGATGAACTCGTCGGCCGACAGCGTCATGGTGCGGTGACGGGCGTCGCCGTCGCGGCGATAGTCCTTGGTGCGGAAGGTGACGCCGGCCTCATCGAGCGAGATCAGGCGCCGGTTCGAGATGGCGACACGGTGCGTGTAGCGCGACAGGTAGGCCAGCACGGCCTCCGGACCACCGAAGGGCGGCTTGGCGTAGACGACCCACTTCTTGGCTTTCATGGGCGCCAGGTGGCGTTCGAAGGCCTGCAGGTCGTTCAGCTCGGCCCTATCGCCGAAGAAGCGGAGCCGGCCCGCGGCATGGAGTGCGGTCAGGCCGGTGAGGAACAGTCGGCGGAACAGCTTGCCGAGCACGTGGACGGGCAACAGGAAGGCGGGCCGCGACGAGATCCAGCGCGTGCCATCGAGCGAGATGCCGCCGCCCGGCACGATCATGTGGACGTGCGGATGGTGGGTCAGCGCCGAGCCCCAGGTGTGCAGCACGGCCGTGATGCCGACGCGGGCGCCGAGGTGGCGCGGGTCGGCGGCGATCGTCAGCATGGTCTCCGACGCCGCCCGGAACAGCAGGTCGTAGACCGCGGCCTTATTGGTGAAAGCGATGTCGGCGATCTCGGCCGGCACCGTGAACACCACGTGGAAGTAGCGCACTGGCAGCAGGTCGGCCTCACGCGCCGCCAGCCAGTCGCGCGCGGCCGCGCCCTGGCACTTGGGGCAGTGCCGGTTGCGGCAGGAGTTGTAGGCGACGCGGGTGAGGCGGCAGCCCTCGCAGGCCTCGACGTGGCCGCCGAGCGCCGCGGTGCGGCAGCTCTCGATGGCCGACATCACCTTGAGCTGGCCGAGGCTGACGTGACCGGCATGGGCGGCGCGCCAGGCCGCGCCGTGCCGGCGGAAGATGTCCGCGATCTCCAGCGCGGAACGCGACACCGGATCAGGCCCCGGTGTCGGCGCCCTCCATCAGCAGCTTGAGGCGCTCGAGCGGGCTCGTCACCGCCCGGATGGTGCGGGTCGCCACGCGGGCGTAGAGCGCGGTCGTGTTGAGCTTGGAATGGCCGAGCAGAACCTGGATGACGCGGATGTCGACGTCCTGCTCGAGCAGGTGGGTGGCGAAGCTGTGGCGCAGCGTGTGGGGCGAGACGCGCTTCCTGATGCCGGCCGTCTCGGGGGCCTCATGGACGGCGCGGCAGAGCTGGCGCGTCGACAGCGGCTCCAGGCTGTTCTTGCCGGGGAACAACCAACCTTCGGGCAGCATCACGCCGCGGCGTCGGCCCTCGCGCCACCATTGCCGGAGCAGCTCCAGCAGCTGCGGCGACAGCATCGCGTTGCGGTCCTTGCGCCCCTTGCCCTGTTCGACGCGGATCAGCATGCGGGTGCTGTCGATGTCGCCGGTCCTGAGCCCCACCACCTCGGACACGCGCAGGCCGGCCCCGTAGGCCACCCCGAGCGCAGCCCTGTACTTTGGGCCCCGCGCCGCTTCAAGCAGCCGCCCGACCGCCTCGACGTTCAGCACGGTCGGCAGCTTCTGGGCGTAGCGCGCCAGGACGAGGCGCCGCGACAGGTCCGGCCGGTCGAGCGTGACGTTGAACAGGAAGCGCAGCCCCGACACCGCGTTGTTGACCGTGGGCGGCTGCACCCCGCTATCGGCCTGTTGAATCTGGAAGCGGCGGACGTCCTCGGGCGTGGCGGTCTCGGGCGAACGGCCCAGGAAGGCCGCGAAGTTGCGCACCGACATGATGTAGTTGCGTTGGGTGTCTTCGTGCAGGCCGCGCATGGCCATGTCGTCGAGCATGCGGCGGCGGAGCGGGCTGACGGAAACGGAGGCTTGTTGCTGGGACATCGCGTGATCCTCGCGAGATGAGGGGTGGACCCTCATGCTCGGAGGCTGGCGCAACCCGCTCAAGCACTCGCGCTGATCTCCAGTTGTGCCCTCCCCCTCAGGAAGCCTCCCCGCGAGAGCGGGTTCGTCCTTGGGTCGACTCCCGCCGCACAGCAGTTGTGGGTGGACAGCGGAACGGCGGCTTGCGAATGTATGCAGAAGCAAGCGGACGTTCGTGCAACCCTGACCTCATTCCCGATCGCGCCGGGACACATTATGATTGGCCAATTTTTACTGGCGCGGAGCTGCGGATGTAGATCGATGGCTTTCCCGTATCAACGTGGTTACGGCCGCCGTCCAACCCGTCTGATGGCTCGCCCCGATACCCCGGCCTGTTTCGGCGTGAAAGTATTCGTTGAACAAGAGCAGTTCGCGCCAGTGCGGGTGCGTCGCATAGCGCGTCTCTCCTCCATGGCATGGCCGGTGCCCCTCGGCATCGGGCAGGAACAGAGCGACGAGGCGCCGCGCCAGGTCGGTCGCGACCTCGTCGAGGGTCATGAGCTCGCCCGAGCCTGCAGGGCATTCCACGCGGAAGCTCGCACCATAGAGCAGGTGGGCGCGCCGCAGTCCGATTATGATCAACAGATTGACGGGGAACCACACCGGTCCGCGCCAATTGCTGTTGCCGCCGAAGGCCCCTGAATCGCCTTCACCGGGAACGTAGTGGATCTCGAAGGTTTCACTGCCGTGGCTAAGAGCCTTCTCTGATTGGGGCTCTGGAGGTCAAGCGCTCCTGTCAGGTTTTTTGTCCCGTTCCCGCGGGTCACACGCTTCTCTTCGCGGTCGGCGTTTCGCCGCCGCATGATGGGGTCAGTCCGGCTCGGTCCCTCGATCTGTTTCACGACCTCGCGACGTCGCCGCGGGCTCAAGACTCTCAACGAGGTGGCCTTACCGATCGTCCCCACGGGAACGGTCCACATCACCCTTTCAGGTGAAGCTCGTGCGGGTGGCGGCCCGCGGTGTCCTCCGAGCGTCAGGCAACTACGGTGGCGGGCGCGGTGGTCGGCCCGGTGCCGAACCGAAAGTCGGTACCGTCGCTCCACATCCGGTGCAGGACCACGGCCAGCTTTCGGGCTACGGCAACGCGCGCCCGCGCCATGCCGCGATGCTTGGCGATCGTCATGCCCCAGGCCCGCAGGCTGGACCATTTCTGGCTGCGCACGAGCAACGCGTTAGCGGCCTCGTACAGGGCCGTTCGCGCCAGTTCGTCGCCGCATCGGCTGATCTTGCCCTGAATGTCGGTCTCGCCCGACTGGTAGCGCGAGGGCGTCAGGCCGAGATGGGCACCGACGTCGCGCGAATGGCCGAACCGATCGGGTCGGTCGATCGTGGCGCGAAACGCCAGGGCGGTGATCGGGCCGACGCCGGGTGCGCTCATCAGCCGCCGACAGATCTTTTCCTCGCGCACGATCTTCAGCACCTGTTTTGTCAATCGGGCGAGCTGCTGGATCATCGTCGACAGTACAGTGAGCAACGGCTCCACCATCGCCAGCAACGCTGTGTCGTCCGAGCAGAGTTCGCGCACACGCTTGTCGAAGGCCGCCCGGCTCGGCGTGCCGACCTTCAGCCCGGCTTCCCGAAGCATGGCCCGAACGACGTTCTCGATCGACCGCATCTCGTTCAGCACCGTGCGGCGTGCGACCAGCAGCGAGCGCCACAGCCGGCACTGCTGCGACTTGACGTGCACCTGCCGGAACCAGCCGGTGCGCATGATCTGCGCCAGGGCACGCGCGTCGTTGCGGTCGGTCTTGTTGGGCATGGTCTTCATGGCGGCGTTGGCCTGCCGTGTCTCGATGCAGACCGCCGCCAGCCCCGCCGCGCGCAGGCCCTCGTGCAGCCAAGCCGTCAACGAGCAGGCTTCGAGGCCGATCCGCTCGATCGGCAGCTTCAAGCCCTGCAGGGCCGCAACCAGCGGCCCTGGCGCGCTCGCGGCGCGCAGCTCCTTCACGATCCGACCCGCGTCATCGACCACGCAGATCGCGGTCTCTTCCAGGGACACGTCCAGTCCGGCATAGTACGTCATGGTTGCTCCTGTCGCGATGCTTGTGGCCGCTCGACACGGACCACGTTGAACCATCCGGGCAGGAGCAGCCACCGTTGGGCCTGGGCTGGAGCCCCAATCACCCCATCTGACCCAAAAGGATGGATGACGTCGTCCTGGTTGTGTGATTCAGAGCCGGCGAGCGAGCGGGCAGGATCACCATGTGGACCGACGAGCAACGAAAAACCTACAGGCGCCTGGGTGGCGGCTTTCCGAGCGATGTCACGGATGCGGAGTGGGCCGTGCTGGGGCCGCTGATCCCGGATGCCACTCCGGGTGGCAGGCCCCGCAAGACCGACATGCGGTCGGCGATGAACGCGCTCCTGTTTCTGCTGCGAACCGGCTGCCCGTGGCGCTATCTGCCGCGGGATGGCTTTCCTCCGCGTTCGACGGTGTACAACATCTTCCGCAAGTTTCAGGCTGACGGCACGTGGCATGCGATCTGGGACCAGCTTTACCCGATGCTGCGGGAGCGCGAGGACCGTGAAGGTTCCCCTTCCGCCGGCATCATCGACAGCCAGACGATCAAGTCGGCCGAAAAAGGGGCTGTAAAGCCGAGAAACAGACCGCCGACGCAGCCGACGCGGTGGGTTACGAGCCTGGAAAGAAGGTGAAAGGTCGCAAGATCCACGCGCTCGTCGACACACTGGGTTTGCCGATCCGCCTCGTCGTCCACTCGGCAGGCGTTCAGGACCGCGACGGCGCGGCGCTTCTGTTCGACAAGATCAAGCTCCGGTTTCCGTGGCTGGAATGTGTATTCGCCGACGCGGGCTATAATGCGCAACAGACCTATGAGGCGGCAGCGAGCAATGGGCTGCGGCTGGAGGTGGTCCGCCGCAATCCCAAGGCGGTCGGCTTCGAGGTGATCAAGCGCCGGTGGGTTGTGGAGCGGACCTTCTCCTGGCTCGGGCGGAACCGGCGCCTGGCCAAGGATTTCGAAAACCTCGCCTCGACCCTGCTCGCCTTCGTCACCCTCGCTGCCATCCAGTTCGGCATCCGGCGACTCGCGCGATCGTAGGCTTTTGGGTCAGGCTCTAAGCGCGACTGGCTCGTCGGCATGCCGCTTGGACAGGCTGCGCAGCCCAAAGCGCGACAGGAACTCCCCTTCGTCCAACATGCGAGCCAGAAGCCGCCGGAGCCGCTCCCGCGGCACCAGGGCCACGAAGGGGGCTCCCGCGAAAAGGGCTTCGCCTTCGGCAGCCGTGCCGCGATGGCCTCGATGTTCCGGGTGATCGTCCAGTCCCTCCTCGATCTGGCGCACCATGTCCGGGACGGCGTCGCGCTGGTCGGACCGCAGGATCGTGCTGGCGACCAGCGGCAGCAGTCCGACGACGCTATGCACCTTGAGCGGCACCGGCGGTCGATCCTCCTCGCGGATCTGGTCGTAGAAGAAGCCCGTCTCCTCATCCCACAGCCCCGTGCCGAGCGCTGTGTTGATGGCATCGACGATCAGAATGAAATGATGGAAAAATTTGACGCCCATCTCCTGGTACATTGGCCGTTCCTGGGCCAACTCGACGGCGATCGTCAGCATAACGGAGCAATAGAGTCCCATCCAGGCAGTCGCGTCGGCCTGGAGCAGCGCTTCGCCGAACGGCAGGGCCTGATCGCGATCGAAAAGGCCGATGTTGTCGAGCCCCATGAACCCGCCGCCGAACAGGTCCTTTCCCGAGGCGTCCTTGCGGTTCACCCACCACGTGAAGTTCAGGAGCAGCCTTTGGAAGGCCCGCTCCAGGAAGTCGATGTCCGGGCGGCCCGTGGTTTCGCGGTCTGCCTCGAAGACGCGCCAGATGGCCAGGGCGTGCACAGGCGGGTTGGCATCATCAAAGCCGAACTCGTAGGCGGCCAGCGCCCCGTTGGGATGCATGTAGCGTTCGCTCAACATGAGCAGGAGTTGGCTCTTGGCAAAGTCGGAGTCGATCTCCGCCATGGGAATCATGTGGAAGGCGAGATCCCAGGCCGCAAACCAGGGGTACTCCCACTTGTCCGGCATCGAGATGACGTCATGGGCACGCACATGCCGCCACCCTGCATTGAGGCTCTGCGCATCCCGGGACGAAGCAGCGTCACCGTGGCGGTCGTGCCAACGTTTGACGTCGAAGATATAGACCTGCTTCGTCCACAGCAGCCCTGCATAGGCCTGCCTCATCACCCGTGCTTCCTCGATACCGGCACCGGCCGGTATGCGCGAGGCGTAGAACGCGTCGGCCTCCTCGAGGCGCTGTATCAAGCATGCATCGAAGCCCCGCACGTCGAGCGGTTCCGGCTCCCTCTGATCGTCTCGCGCAAAGCGAAGGCGCAGGACGTGGTCCATGCCAGGTTCGATCCGCAGATGGAACGGGAAAGCCGCCTTGGTGCCGCGGCGTGCGGGATCTACCGCGCCGCCGTCGTTTCCGACGATCAGACGGTGGAAGGCGTCTTTGGTGTAGGCGAATGCATCATCTCCGCCGGCATCCTCGTTGCCGGTGAAGACCGGCTCGGGCACTCCGGCGGTACCCGGCAGAGGCGACAGACGATAGAGCCCGAGGTCGTCGTGCCGGGCCAGGATGGAGGTGCTTTCCACCCACATCTCCGGCCGACGACCGGGGTGCGGACCACCCCGTCCCCAGGCGTTGCGGAATATGAGCGTGGGAAGCAGGGCGAGGTCGGCCGTCTCGGGCCCCCGGTTGCGCACCGTGAGGCAGATCAGCATGTCCTCGGGACTGCGCTTGCCATACTCGACCATGATGTCGAAGTAGCGATCCTCGGCAAAGGCGGTCGTGTCGATGATTTCGTATTCCGGATCGCCGAAGCCGCGCCTGCCGTTCTCCTCCACTAGCTCCGCGTAGGGGAATGGTCCCTGCGGGTACTTATAAAGTGCTCGGGCGTAACTGCCGCTCGGAGTCCCGTCGAGGTAGTAGTAGAGTTCTTTGACGTCTTCGCCGTGGTTGCCTTCGAGGTTGCTGAGGCCGAACAGACGCTCCTTCAGGTGGTCGTCGCGCCCGTTCCAGAGCGCGATCGAGAAGCAGAGCCGCGCTTCCCCGTCACACCAGCCGAGCAGCCCGTCCTCGCCGGAGCGATAGGCGCGCCGGCGGCTGTCCTCATAGGGGAAGGACGTCCAGGCCTGACCGCCGCCGGACGTGTCCTCGCGGACCGTACCCCACTGACGCTCGGGCAGGTAGGTGCCCCATAGGCGCCAGTCGCGCTTGTCCGGTCCCATGAGCCGCTCGTCCTCGACGCCCGTCATATCCATCCCCGCGCTCTCGCCGCGCGGAGACCCGCACGGACTGCATGCCTCCAGGATTGCGGTGAACAGTCGGCACGTCGCGCCCAACCTCTCAAGGCCGCGGGCGGACAGGCGACGAACCTTTGCCGTCCTCTAGTCCGCCGCATCCTGACAGGCCTGTCCCCGAGGTCCATCTCAGTCCAGAAACGGCGCCCGGTCTACAGCCAATATGGCTTGATCGGATATTTCGCCGCGACATGCGTTCGGAGTTAAGTCCAGCATGATTTCCGATCGATACATGCGTGGCTTAGGAGGCGCGCTCATGGATAGGCTTTGACAGACTATCGGAATCAAGCCAAATTTGATCTTGCGTTGACCATCGCAAATGTTTCATTCTTGAAGCCGTCCGCCCTTCTGCATCCCTCCCAGGCCGCGCGCCGCTCCTGCAAAGACAGACCCATGCGGGCCCTTTTCCATCGATGCGAGGCCAGTCGCGTGCGCCTACAGGTTGCGCCCGTGGTCGTGCCCTGGCGATTCGATACGCGCCGCAGAACATCGGCGCCACCCGGCAGCAGAGCATGGACGGAACCGGCGTCGCTTATCGCGTCGGCGCGCCGGTCGTCCCTGCGATTCAGATCATGCGAAGCTCGACCAAGCTACCAGGGCCTTGTCCCGGCCCGTGAAGCCCTCGCGGGCCTATCGAACGCCATCCGGACAGCGTCGGCAATCAGGCCATCGCGGTTCTCGACGATCCCGAGAAGGTCTCGCACTCACCGTCCGGCATCCCGCTGCTCCGCCCGTTCGGTGGTCGCCGGATCGCGCCCAGGCCCCTCGTCTCCTGCGACGCCTCCGATCATGCCCCCTGTCCACAGCCCTGACCCGCCCCGGCCGCGGGTCCTTCATCTTGAAAGCTTGAGCCATGCCCGTCAAATCTGACGCCAACATTCATTCCATCGTTCTCGTCGACCCGATGCCCGACCAGCAGGCCCAAGGCACGAACGTGCTCGTGAATTTCGTTCGGGAGGCGCGGCAGGACGAGACCGTCCGCGCGATCACGCTCATCCGACAGACAGACCCCGGCAATCACTACGTCATCGATATGACGTTCGCGCATCAGTCCGCCTACTATCGTTTCATCCAGAGTCCCTATGTTCGCGGCTTCAGGGTGGCGCTGTTCGAGCATCTCGGCAGTCCCTGGGATGAACGTGTGGGGTCAGACATCATCCTGTGACGTTCGAGGTTTGACGGCCGGCAGGGTGCGACCTGCCGTCAATCCGAATGCGGCCGTTTGCTGGAGGATGAGGTCGGCTCGTCCCGCCTCAATCCAAGACACTGGAGATCTCACGATGTCACAGGACAAGCCGCTCCGTTTCGTCACGCTGGTCGGCAGTCTACGCCGCGGCTCTTACAATGCCGCGATCTCGCGCGCCTTGCCGCGGCTGTCACCGGAGGGCGTGACCATCGACGTCCTCGGCACCATCGGCGATCTCCCGCTTTACGACGCGGATCTGCAGGCCGACGGCTTCCCAGAGCCGGTGCTGGCAATGTCGGAGAGCATCCGCGTGTCGAACGGCGTCGTCATTGCGACGCCCGAGTATAATTACTCAGTGCCGGGCGCTTTGAAGAACGCGCTCGACTGGCTGTCACGCTGCTCGTCGCAGCCGCTCGCCGGCAAACCCGTCGCGATCCAGACGGCGTCGCCCGGCGCGATCGGGGGCGCCCGGTGCCAGTACCACCTGCGCCAGATCCTCGTCTTTCTCGACGCTTACGTTCTCAACAAGCCAGAGGTCATCGTCGGCGGGGCAGCCAGCAAGATCGATGCCGAGACGTTCGAGATCACCGATGCCGCCACCAGGGACTTCATCGCAGGCCAGCTCGCTGCCTTCGCGACCTTCGCTCGCAAGTTACAATAGCCGTCACCGAGGGACTCGCAGAAATAGCACGATCGGCGGCGCCGAGTGTTTCCAGGGTGGTGTCCTGCGCACGTGCGAAGGATATGGCCACACCGGGCGGGCAACCGCGATCGGATCCGTCCCGGCGGCTTCGGCCCCTGAGGACATCGCCGGACGCCCCTCGATACCGCGTAGCGGACGAAGCACCTTCGTGCCGCGTGCAACGATCCGGCTCAGCAATCTTGAGTTTGTTCAATGCTGCGCTGAGCGGATTTCGACGTCCACCTTCCATCACTTCGCCACCATAGCGAGAGTCACTCGCAAGTAATATTCGATATGAGTGGAAGCGAGTGTTGTATATTTACACTTGACGGCTCCAAGGATTGGCGTGCACATCGAGGTTGTGCCGATTCTCGCTGTCGATGGGTTTGCTCCGAGATGCCGATGTCTGGGAAATATAGATCAGACGGTTCGGCCCCTGTATTGGGGGCCGAGGCGCCGTGCACGGATCATCGTCACGCGGTGACTGCGTGATCGGTGTCATCGCCACTTTTCGATTCCGTTGGTTGACGCCATCGGCTCGTGCCGCCGGGTGGTGGATACCGCGGGCACACGGACTGAACGTCGCCGCGCCTCCCCCTCCGCGCTGAAGCCGGATCCCTTGCCGCATGGACGTCAAACCCCTGCTCGCCCTCGGCGGCGTGCTGCTCGCCACCATGGCGAGCGAGTTCAACGACCAGGTCTCTGCCATCGCGCTGGTCGACATCCGCGGCGGTTTCGGCATCGGCCATGACCCCGGCACTTGGATCGACAGCCTGTACACCTCGGCCGAGATCGTCGGCATGGCACTGTCACCCTGGTTCCTCGTGACCCTGACACACCGCCTATGGGCGATCGGCGTCATCGCTGGCTGCTGCCTGTTCAGCGTGCTGATCCCCTTCAGCCCAAACATCGAGGCCATCTACGCTCTCCGCATTCTGGAGGGCCTGTTCGGCGGCCTGATGGTGCCCCTCCTGATGGCCACGGCGCTGCGCGTGCTCACGCCCGACATCCGTCTCTACGGTCTCGCCGTTTACGCCCTCACGGCGACCTTCACGCCCGGCCTCGCGGCGACGCTGGCCGCTTTCTGGCTGCACACCCTGCACGCCTGGCAGTTCATCTTCTTCGAGCCTATTCCGTTCTGCGCGCTCGGGGCGCTGCTGGTCTGGTACGGCCTGCCGCAGGACCCGCCCGTCCTGAAGCGCTTCGCCATGTTGGACTGGCGTGGCCTGATCCTGCTTGTCGTCGGCACGGGCGCGCTTTCGACCCTGCTGCTTCAGGGCGACCGGCTCGACTGGTTCAATTCGCCGTTCATCTCCGTACTGGCCCTGGTGAGCGCCCTCGCGATCCCGCTGCTGCTCGTGAACGAATGGTTCCATCCGTTGCCCTTCCTCAAGCTGCAGATGCTGGGCAAGCGCAACTTCGCTTACGGCGCCGTCGGCCTGTTCACGTTCCTGCTCATCGCCCAATCGGGCTCGACGGTGCCGCTCCAATATCTCCAGGAGGTGCAAGGCTATCGCCCGGTCCAGGCGCAGTTCGCGACGCTGGTGGTGTCGGCCGGGCAGATCGTGATGCTGCCCCTGATGGCCCTGCTGCTCGACAACAAGTGGGCGGACGCGAGGGCCGTGAGCCTCGTCGGCATGGCGCTTATCCTCGCCTCGTGCATCGGCTCGTCCTCGATCAACGTCGTGTGGAACCGCGACCAGTTCTATCTGTGGCAGGCGCTCCAGGCCGTCGGCCAGCCGATGGTCGTCATGCCGCTGCTGATGATGGCGACCAACACGGTCACGAAGGAGACGGACGGGCCCTTCGCCTCCGCACTCATCAACTTCCCGCGGGCCGTCGCCGAGGCCGCCGGCACGTGGCTGCTCGAACTCATCACGCGCTGGCGCGGTGCCTTGCACTCGGTCAACATCGTGGATCAGGTCGGCCGCGTGCGCTGGCCGCTTGTACAAGGGTCCGGCGTGCTGCCCACCTCGCCACCGCCGTTGCTGGCCGATGGGCAGCCTCGCGCGCCCGGCAGCCTCGAAGCTTTCAACCGGATCGTCGAGCAACAGGTCACCATCCTGACGACCGCCGACACCTACCTGATCCTCGGCGCCATCACCGTGGCCCTGATGGTGATCGTCTGCGTGCTGCCGGTGCGGACGCTGCCGCCCCGCCTCCAGTTCTCGAAGTCCTGAGACCCGCGATGACGATGAGCACGACCGACAGCGGGCGTCCGAAGCGCGACTGGCTGACGCCCCAGCCCGCCCCGGCGTCGGCACGCAGGTCCAGCCCTTCGATGCGGGAGGACGAAGAGCGAGGCTTCGAGGACCGTGGGGACCGACGCGCCCGGCGAGGTCAGGACGAGGGACCGCGTGGGAGCGGGGGCGGATCCGGCCAGAAACGCGGCCCCAGCGCGAAGGGCGACGGGGCGAGGGGCAAGGACGGCGAAGACAAGCAGGACCACGGCAAGGCAGACAAGAAGGACGACGCCCAGGGCGGGAGCGACGAGAAAGAGGAGGGCAAGGGCAAGGAGGACGATGCCAAGAAGGGTGACGGGAAACCCGACAAGCCCAAGAAGCCGCTCCCCTGGTGGCCCTTCGTCCTCGCGGCCGTGGTCGTGGTGGCGTTCGCCGCCGTCGTGCTGTGGATCATCTTCCGGCCGCGCCCCGACGTGTGGACGGACGACGCCTACGTACGGGTCCACTACACGACGGTCGCGCCGCGCGTCTCCGGGCAGATCGCCTCGGTGCCGGTCGAGGACAACCAAGTCGTGAAGGCCGGCGATCTCCTCGCCGAGATCGACCCGCGCGATTACCAGACGGCGCTCGACGCCGCGGAAGCTCAGCTCCAGCGCGACCAGGCCCAGACCGGGGACATCGGCGTCAACATCGAGCGGCAGCCCTCGATCATCGATGAATCGTCGGCGGATGTCGATTCGGCACGCGCCAGGCTCGCCTTCTCCCAGGCTGATGCGCGGCGTTTCGACAACCTCGTCGCGACCGGCGCGGGCTCGAACCAGCAGCACCAGCAGGCCGACGCGACTCTGCAGCAGAACCAGGCCGCCCTGCGTTCGGCCCAGGCTCAGCTCGACGCTTCGAAGAAGCAGCTGGACGCGCTTAAGAAGCAGCAGCAGGCTTCGGAAGCGACCGTCAAGGCGGACCGGGCCCAGGTCGAGCAAGCCAAGCTCAACCTGAGCTACACGCGGATCCTCGCCAAGCTCGACGGCATGGTGGCGCAGCGGTCCGTCCAGGTGGGCAACTACGTGACCGCCGGGGCGACATTGATGACCTTGGTGCCGCTCCAGCAGGTGTATGTCACGGCCAACTACCGCGAGGAAGACCTCCGGCACGTGCGCGCCGGCCAGCACGCGACGGTGCACGTCGACGCCTACGACATCGACCTCGACGGCGTGGTAAACGGCGTGCCGGCCGCGAGCGGAGCCACCTTCTCCCCGATCGAGCCCAACAACGCGACCGGCAACTTCACCAAGATCGTCCAACGCCTGCCCGTGAAGATCGACATCTCGCCGAATCAGCCCCTCGCCAACCTGCTGCGCGTCGGCTTCTCGGTCGAGACCACCATCCACACCGACCTCCAGGACGTCGTGGCCGAACAGCGCCACGATCCTCGTGCCGTCACGGGGCGCTGAGCCGGTGCGTCGCCTCGGCCCCCTCCTCATCGTCGCCGTCGCGCTCGGCGGTTGCGGCTTCGACGCCACCGGCGTCAGTCCAGTCGTGATCGACACGCCGGTCCGCTGGGGGGGCGAGCCCAAGGTTCCCAGCCGCACGGTTCAGGGTGAGGGCGAGGTCGATCTCCGCTGGTGGCGCTCATTTCACGACCCCGAACTGTCCTCGCTGGTGGACAGGGTGGCGGCGCAGAACCTCGACCTCAGGACCGCCACCGAGCGGGTGATCCAGAGTGCCGCGCAGCGCGGGGTGACGGCCGCACAGGGTCTCCCGCACGTCGACGGGTCGTCGACCGACATGTACAACCGCGCCAGCCCCAACGGCATCCTCAAGCTCGTCCAGGGCGCCCCCGGCGCCCCGCTCGAATTTCCGCTCTACAACGAGGGACTGACGTCATCCTGGGAGCTCGACCTGTTCGGCCGCGTGCGGCGCGCCGTCGAGGCCGCCGACGCGGAAGTGCTGGCCTCAGCCGAGGCGCGCAACGGCGTGGCCCTCGCCGCGCTCGCCGAGGTGGCCCAGGACTACCTGCAGCTCCGCGGCGCCCAGACCCGCACCGCCATCGCCAGGGCCAACGTCGCGGTCGCGGCCCGGAACGTGGCGCTCGTCGAAGACAGGCTCGGCAACGGCTACGCCACAACTTTGGAGCTCGCCCAGGCCCGCGCCCAGCTCGCGACGGTCACCGGGACGCTGCCACCCCTCCTGACTCAGGAGGCGCAGCTCATCAACGCCATCGGCCTGCTGCTCGGGGAGACGCCGCGGGCGCTCGAAGGAGAGCTCAAGCCGCCGCGCCTCGTGCCACGAGTGCCGCGCACCGTGCCCGTGGGTCTGCCCGGCACCCTCGTGCGCCGGCGCCCGGACGTCCGCGAGGCCGAAGCTCACCTCCACGCCGCGACGGCCCAGACCGGCGTCGCGGTGGCGAACTTCTACCCGAGCGTCACGCTCACGGGTGCCCTGAATCTGCAGGCCATCCGCTTCGGCGACCTCGCCAAGCTGTCCTCCACGGCCTGGAACGTCGGGCCGTCGGTGACGGTGCCGATCTTCGAGGGTGGCCGGCTCAAAGGGCAGCTGGAATTGCGTGAGTCTCAGCAGCGCGAAGCCGCTGTGCAATTTCAGAAGACGGTGCTCCAGGCTTGGCAACAGGTCGACGACGCGTTGACGGCTTACGCGCAGGCGCAGCGCCGACGCGCCGACCTCGCGCGCGCCGTGGGGCAGAACGAGGCGGCCCTGGCGGCGTCGAGGCAGCGCTATCGGGAGGGCTTGGTCGACTTCCTCAACGTGAACCAAGCCGAGGTTCAGCTCCTGTCGAGCCAGACCGACTTCGCCGACGCCGAGACGCAGATCGCGACCGACCTCGTGCAGCTCTACCGTGCGCTCGGCGGCGGCTGGGACGTGGTCGACGGGCCGGGCGCGTTTGACCACCCGGCGCCTGTCGGGCCGCCCGGGGCAATCCCCACGCTGATCGACGAGGCGATCCGGTGACCCCCGCGGGCGGCGAGGCGGAATTTCGGATACCGCCGGACGTAAGGGCAACCGGCCGATGAGCGAGGGGTCGATCCTGTCCGGCATGGGCTCGCCTCGGATGACGATCCCGCGGTCGTGGCGTGAGGGGAGCCTGACGGCGTTGCTCGTCGTCCAGGCCGTGGTCGTCTTCGTCGTCGTCCCTGCGATCGCCAGCGGCCTGCCGCTGCCGTCGGGCCTCACGCTCCT
This sequence comes from Lichenibacterium dinghuense, assembly GCF_021730615.1. Lineage (NCBI taxonomy): Bacteria > Pseudomonadati > Pseudomonadota > Alphaproteobacteria > Hyphomicrobiales > Lichenihabitantaceae > Lichenibacterium > Lichenibacterium dinghuense. The sequence continues at coordinate 2,330,422 of NZ_JAJLMN010000001.1, read as the reverse complement.
CGTCCTTCTCGGCGTCATGTGCGCGACATGCATCCTCACCAACGATAGGTTGGCGCCGCTCCTCGGCGGGATCATGCTTCCCCTGAGCGCGGCCACGTTGGCCCTGCAACTCGCGACGGCGAACAGGATCGCGCAGATCGCCGGAGAGGCGACAGGGCTGCTCACCTTCCTGCTTCTCGGCATCGTCGTGTTTCGGGCGGTATTCAGCGCGGGCCGGTTCTCCGGCCACCGCATCAGGGGAGCGGTGGTGCTCTACCTCAACACCGGCCTGTCTTTCGCGTTCGTCCATCGCCTCCTCGCACAGGCGCTGCCCAACGCCTACGACCATGTGCCACCCTCGGAGCAGGTCGCCGCCTTCTGGGCAGCCCTCGACTACTTCTCCTTCTCCACTTTGACGGCGCTCGGCCCGGGCGACATCGTCCCGCTGCAGCCCATCGCGAGGGGGGCGGCCGTGCTGGAGTCGACGCTCGGGCAATTGCTTCCGACCGTCCTCATCGCACGTGTCGTGACGCTCGCGACGAGCCAGGCTGACGCGCCGAGCGAGACCAACGAAAGCGATGCACACACAGCCCAGGCGTCACGTTCCATGCGGCAGTGAGCCCGAAGGCGTGAACCGTCTCGACCAAGATGAGCCTAAAAGGCGAATTCCAAATCAGAAATCGAGCTGCGAAAATATGATGCTTTAGGGCAAACGCATATTTGCATCGTCAGAGTTGTCGCGGACAACTTTAGGCTGATATTTAAATATCACATACCGCCAAGACCTGGAACACTTTTTCCTGCTATTGACGGAGCTGATCTCCTCAGCCAAACAGCGACGAAACTCGGAGGGTGATGGTGGACGACTGGCTCAGCAGGGATCGCATAAGAACCATCACGACGATCGTGGAGGAGGGAAGCTTCTCCCGTGCGGCGGCGCGACTCGGTGTCGGCCAGTCGTCGATCAGCCAGCAGGTACGCCGGTTGGAGGACGAACTCGGTCACTCCCTGTTCGACAGAACCAAGCGTGGCCTCGGCCTGACGGAGCACGGCGAATCATACCTGATGTTCGCGCGCGCCGTTCAGGGGCTCAGCGAATCGGCACGTCGTCACTTCGGACAGCCTCGAGCGCAGGGGCCTCTCCGCCTCGGGGTGGCCGAAGAGTTCACGCGCACGCTGATGATGCATGTTCTCGTCGCCTTCAAGCGCGCCTTCCCCAAATATGATGTCTCCGTCACCTGCGATACGAACTATCGTCTCCTGACCGACGCGGACGAGGGACGTTATGATGCGGTGCTCACCAAGGGGCCGATCGCGCGCGTCCGCAGCGACGTCATACGCCGGGTTCCCCTGGTCTGGGTGGGGCGTCCCGGCATGACGGTGCCCGTCACCGATCCCGTGCCACTCGTCCTCGCACCTAAACCGGACCCCTTCCGTGAGCTGACACTCAAAACGCTGCGCGAAGCCGGACGCTCCTGGCATGTGCAGTTCGAGACCACTCATCTCACCGCGATGGAAGCGGCCGTCCAGGCCGGGTTCGGCGTCGCGGCGGTGGCCAAGCCGCTGCCCCTTCGCGGTATCGTCCACCTCGACGATGCTGCCGGATTGCCGCCCCTCCCGGACCACGATCTCGTCTTCCTGTGCAGGACCTCTGGTTCCCCGGATGAGGGCGCTGAAGCCATACGTTCGATCATCGAGAGCGTCTATCGCGACTTGCCCGATTCGGACTACAAACCCGCATGAATGGCACGGCTCTGGTGTCTCAGAGCCTGTTTGACCTGTCTTAGCTGTTATAGGCTCGGATCAGGCGGTGGCAGTTGGCGATGCTGACGGCATCTTCGGCTGCCGTGGTGCTCTGTTCCAGGTTGCGCGTGAGGCGATGATAGCGGTTGGTCAGGGTGCCGAAGGTGCCCTCGATGCGCCATCGCACGGGCAAGGGCTTGAAGCCTTTCACGTCCCGCTCGCGCGTAGAGACCTGAACCTCGATGCCGTGAGGTGCGGCGGCCTGCGCCATGCGGGCACCGCTGTAGATGCCGTCGACCTTGACGCGTCGAGGCGTCCAGCCCTCGGCAGCGGCGCGGTCCAGCAACTCTGCCGCGGCGGCCGTGTCGTGCACGTTGGCGGCCGTCACCGACGTGGCGAGCACGAAGCCGAGCGAGCAGGTCAGCACGTGACGCTTGATGCCCTTCACCTTTTTGTTGCCGTCCACGCCGCGCTCTCCCGCCTGCGGCCCTGACGCGACGCTTTGCGAGTCCATGATCGCCGTCGCGGGTTCGGGGTCGCGTCCGCGGCGAGCCCGCTCGGCGCGCGTCAGCACGGCCGCGATGTCGGCCCACACGCCGTCGGCGCGGAAGCGGTCGTGCCAGGAGCGCACGGTCTGCCACGGACCGAACTCCCTGGGCAGAAAACGCCATGGACAGCCGGCCTTCTCCAGATACAAGCAGGCGTTGACGATCTCGCGCAGGTCAGCGGTCAGCGTCCTGTACACGCCCATCATCGGCGCAAGTGTTGCCCACTCGCTGTCTGTCAGATCGCTCGGATAGCGCCGACCGTCATCCTTGTAGCGATCCCGAGCCTCGGCAGTCCACATCGTCGCCTCCACCAGAAACGACAACGCAAACCGATCAAAGAAAGGTCAAACAGATGGGGTGATTGGGGCTCCAGCCCAGGCCCAACGGTGGCTGCTCCTGCCCGGATGGTTCAACGTGGTCCGTGTCGAGCGGCCACAAGCATCGCGACAGGAGCAACCATGACGTACTATGCCGGACTGGACGTGTCCCTGGAAGAGACCGCGATCTGCGTGGTCGATGACGCGGGTCGGATCGTGAAGGAGCTGCGCGCCGCGAGCGCGCCAGGGCCGCTGGTTGCGGCCCTGCAGGGCTTGAAGCTGCCGATCGAGCGGATCGGCCTCGAAGCCTGCTCGTTGACGGCTTGGCTGCACGAGGGCCTGCGCGCGGCGGGGCTGGCGGCGGTCTGCATCGAGACACGGCAGGCCAACGCCGCCATGAAGACCATGCCCAACAAGACCGACCGCAACGACGCGCGTGCCCTGGCGCAGATCATGCGCACCGGCTGGTTCCGGCAGGTGCACGTCAAGTCGCAGCAGTGCCGGCTGTGGCGCTCGCTGCTGGTCGCACGCCGCACGGTGCTGAACGAGATGCGGTCGATCGAGAACGTCGTTCGGGCCATGCTTCGGGAAGCCGGGCTGAAGGTCGGCACGCCGAGCCGGGCGGCCTTCGACAAGCGTGTGCGCGAACTCTGCTCGGACGACACAGCGTTGCTGGCGATGGTGGAGCCGTTGCTCACTGTACTGTCGACGATGATCCAGCAGCTCGCCCGATTGACAAAACAGGTGCTGAAGATCGTGCGCGAGGAAAAGATCTGTCGGCGGCTGATGAGCGCACCCGGCGTCGGCCCGATCACCGCCCTGGCGTTTCGCGCCACGATCGACCGACCCGATCGGTTCGGCCATTCGCGCGACGTCGGTGCCCATCTCGGCCTGACGCCCTCGCGCTACCAGTCGGGCGAGACCGACATTCAGGGCAAGATCAGCCGATGCGGCGACGAACTGGCGCGAACGGCCCTGTACGAGGCCGCTAACGCGTTGCTCGTGCGCAGCCAGAAATGGTCCAGCCTGCGGGCCTGGGGCATGACGATCGCCAAGCATCGCGGCATGGCGCGGGCGCGCGTTGCCGTAGCCCGAAAGCTGGCCGTGGTCCTGCACCGGATGTGGAGCGACGGTACCGACTTTCGGTTCGGCACCGGGCCGACCACCGCGCCCGCCACCGTAGTTGCCTGACGCTCGGAGGACACCGCGGGCCGCCACCCGCACGAGCTTCACCTGAAAGGGTGATGTGGACCGTTCCCGTGGGGACGATCGGTAAGGCCACCTCGTTGAGAGTCTTGAGCCCGCGGCGACGTCGCGAGGTCGTGAAACAGATCGAGGGACCGAGCCGGACTGACCCCATCATGCGGCGGCGAAACGCCGACCGCGAAGAGAAGCGTGTGACCCGCGGGAACGGGACAAAAAACCTGACAGGAGCGCTTGACCTCCAGAGCCCCAATCAGAGAAGGCTCTCAAACGAGTCCTTCAAACGGAAACCGTATAAGAGGGCGTGCCGACGTCCCCCGGGTCGGGCTTCGCCCGCCCGAGGACAGGCTCTGGCATCTTCCCCAACGAGGCCTCGATCCGGCGCCTCGTGGGTGCGATCCTGCTGGAGCAGAACGACGAGTGGCAGCTCCAGCACCATTACATGACGCTGGAAACCATGGCGGGCCGCGACGACGAGCCGACGACCGCTCTTCTCAAGGCAGCCTGAGACCAGCCGGGCACGGCGGCACACCCAACCAAACTATACCACCTTGACGGACGTGATCGTCCACCGTCGGGCGGCGGCTCCGCCAACCGCAGCCGCACCACCTCCAGCACCTCGGGCGTGAGCAGGCGCGGCTTGGGACCGTTATGCCGATGGCCGTCGCCCAGAGCGTCGGGCCCGGACGCGTTGTAGCGCTCCAGCAATTGCTCGATCCAGCGCGACCCGAAGGACGTGACCATGCTCGTCGCCCTCACCGTATGGCTCTGCGCCAACAATCAGATCACTTGCAGGTGACGCGCCTCGATCGGCTCGGGGCAGCTCCGGAAACGCCGTTCCAGATCCGAAATGCTCAGGTGATCGGCAACGCGCGCCATGGCCCAGCCCTCCTGCCAAGCCAAAACACCTACCCCGAGCGCAACAGCATGGGAATCCGCATCAGCCGAGTCCATCTGTCGGAAGGCGTATCATTCTATGCACCCCTGTCAGCGCCGCTGACGTCAAGTGCCATCCGTCAGTTTCAGACGGGTTGCCCTGCGTCAGAGCGGCGCCACGATGTGCTGCGCGAGCTTGCAGGCCTTGGCGGTCGGCTGACCGGCGTCGTCGACGAGGCTCGGTTTGCCTTTCCAGATCACGAGCCCCTTCACGCCGCTCGCCACCGCACCGATGAGGCCCGGCAGGCCGGCCCGCTGGCCCACGCTCCAATACGCGGGGTTCTCGGTCGACCACACCGGCTTTCCCCCCGGCGCGTCGGCGATCAGGCGGGCCCAGTTCTCCGGCGTCGCGGTGGTGTCGCCCCCGGTGTTGTGGGCGCCGATGACGTCGAACAGCGGCGCGACCGAGTAAGGCGCTTCCAGTTCCGCGATGTTGCTCGCTACCAGTTTCTTGTCCGGGCCCACAAGCACGGTCGGCCGCGCGAGGGCATATCGGAGCGCGCGGACGATGCCCCGCATGCGGTAGTCAGTGAAGCCGGCTTCGTTGAAGGGAGACACGAAGTCGGGCCGGAACGCCGCGACGTAGTTCGCGATCCAGGCCGCGTAGCGCGCATCCGACCAGCCCTCGTATTGTTCCGGACCGAAGGAGAGCGGGCTGGCATAGACGGCGAGGCCGAGGCCGCGCGCGGCGGCGATGATCCGGGAATAGAGCTCCGGGTACGCGCCCGACGACTCGTAATCCGGGATCATCGGCACCCGGATGCCGTTCACGCCGACGTTGTCGACGAGGCCGGACAGGACGGCCGCGTAGTTGGCCTCGGTCAGGGCCGAGTCGGCCGTGTAGTCGCCGCTCTCGGGGAAGCTGGATTTGAGATCGGCCATGTACCAACGCAGCGCCCGCGCGTAACGGTGAGCGCTCGGGATGGAGCAGAGCGGGCCGGAGACGGCGCTCGAGGGCAGGCCGCAGCACGATGCGAGGATCGCCAAAGCCAGGGCGCTGCCCGCTCGAACCTTCGACCGCTTGTCCACTCTGCCCATCCAACGCTCCCCGCCGCAGGACCCGTTCCGGGTCGGGGACCGGATATCGAGGAGCCTGCGGTCGCGCCCCCCCTGGACCGATCAGATCCCCCGCCCGGCGACGGCCAAGCGAAACCGTCACGCCGTCCAATGGCGGCCGCCGAGGGGCGGGGGCAAGTCGGGGCGCCCGGTCGGCCATGTCAGGTTTATCCCGACATGCCGGCGCCCCTTTCCCGACAGGCGGTGCCATCGGGATCTCCCAGATCCCATCCCTGTCGGCTTCGCCGCACCGGCGCAGTGCTTTAGAATCTCGGCCATCCTGGCCGGCCCGGCCGGCCCCTCGTAGGTGTGCGCCCGATCCCGTGCCCTGGTCCCGAAGCCTCCCTGGCCGCCGGCGATGGAGCGGTCCGTCCCGCCACGCCCTCGTCGCGTTGGGGCAGGCCCGGTCCGGCCCGCTCCTGCCGCTGCTGATGGCCGCGTTGATCCCTGTGCTGCTGTTCGGGGGCTGGACCGCTTATCGATCCGCCGCGGATCACCGGGCCGCGGCCCTGCGGACCGCGCGCGAGACGGTGTCGCGCGTCGCCGAGCGCGTCACGGCCGAGATGATGAGCCAGGAACGCGTCGCCGAAACGCTCGCCGCCTCGGCGGCGCTGGACGGCCCCGACCTGCCCGCATTCTACCGCGAGGCCGAGCGGGTCAGGGCCATGCACCCGCTCTGGCACACCGTGGAACTCGACGACCTCGCGGGCGAGCAGGTCCTCAACCTCCTGCGCCCGCTCGGCGCCCCGCTCGGGCCGACGGCGGACCGCGCCACCTTCGACGAGGTGCTGCGCGACCGTGCTCCGGCGGTGGGCGGCATCGGCCCCGTCGGCCCCGTGTCGGGGGTGCGCCTCGTCGCATTGCGCGTGCCGGTGACGCGGGACGGCGCGCTGAAGGGCGTCCTGACGGTCGCGCTCAGCCCCGACGCGGTCGGCGACGTCCTGCGCGGCGCCGGCATCCCCCCCGGCTGGATCGGCGCCGTGGTGGATCGAGGCGGCAGGCTGATCACGCGCAGCGCGGATGAAGCCGCCACCGTGGGCCTGCCCGCGTCCCCCGATGTTCAGCACGCCATCGCGACCGGGACGGGCGGCTCCTACAAGGGCGTCACGCGGGACGGCGTGCCGGTCGAAACCGTCTTCGAGCGGCTCACCGCCTGCGGGGCCTGGACGGTGCACCTCGGCGTGCCGCGGAGCGCTCTCGACGGCCCCGTCCGGCGCGCGCTGCTCGCGGTCGCAGCCGTGGCGACCGCGAGCCTCGCCCTGGCGGCGACGCTCGTGGCCCTGCTGGCGCGCGACCTCGCCCGCCGGCGCGAGCGCGAGCGCGGGCTCGCCGCCGCCGCGCTCGAAGCCAGCGAGGAGCGCGCGGCGCTGGCGGTCGCGGCCGCCGACCTCGGCACTTGGCGCTGGGACGCGGCCGCGGGCTCCTTCACCTGTTCGGCGCGCTGCTGCGTCCTGGTCGGCCTGCCGGGCGGCGCGGGAGGCCGCGGCACCTGGACCCTGGCGGACTTCCTCGCGCCCGTCCACCCCGCCGACCGCGATGCGCTGCGGGCCGCCGCCCAGGGCTGCGTCGCGGCGGGCGGCGCCTTCGCGGCGGACTTCCGGCTGCGGGTCGACGGAGGTCCCGCACCGTGGCGCCACATCCGCGGCCGCGCCGGCGACGGGGACAGCCGCGGCGAGGTCTACGGCATCGTGGCCGACATCGACGCGCCGAAGCGGGCCGAGGCCGAGCGCTCCGACCTGCTGCGCCGCCTCGCCGCCGCGCAGGAGGACGTGCAGCGGCGCGTCGCCCACGACCTCCACGATCAGGTCGGCCAGACCGTGACGGGCCTGTCGCTGGGGCTGAAAGGGCTCGAGCGTGCCCTCGACGGGCCGCCGGAGGGCGGGGGCGCATCCTTCGCCCCAGAGCTCGGCGATCGCGTGCGGTGGCTGTCGGATCTCGCCGGCACCATCGGCCGCGACATCCACCGCGTCGCCTCCGACCTTCGCCCGACCGCGCTCGACGACCTCGGCCTGCCGAAGGCCCTCGCGGCGCTGGCGGCCGACTGGAGCGCCCTCTACGGGGTCGCGGCCGACGTGCAGGTGATCGGTTCCGAGGAAAGGCTGCCCGACGAGGTCGCCACCGCGATCTACCGCGTCGTGCAGGAGGCATTGACCAACGTGCTCAAGCACGCGCGCGCCCGCACCGTGAGCGTGGTGCTCGACCGCCGCCCGCGCGACGTGCGCGTCGTGATCGAGGACGACGGCGCCGGCTTCGATCCCGAAGCGGCCCCCGTGCCCGGCGAGCGCCGGCGCGTCGGCCTGCTCGGCATGAGGGAGCGGCTCGGCCTCATCGGCGGCACGCTGCGGGTCGAGGCCTCGCCCGGCGCGGGCACGAGCCTGTTCGTCCACGTCCCGCTCGACCCCGACCACGCCGAGGAGGGCGCCCCATGAGTTCGACATCTGTCGCGGGCCGGCGCATTCGCGTCGCGCTCGCCGACGACCATCCGGTGGTGTTGGCCGGCATCCGTGCGCTGCTGCAGGTCGCGCCCGAGGTCGACCTCGTCGGCGAGGCCGGGGACGGCGAGACCGCGCTGCGCCTCGTGCTCGCGGAGCGGCCCGACGTGGCGGTGCTCGACGTGTCGATGCCGCGCCTGAACGGCCTCGACCTCGCGCACCGGCTCGCCGCCGAGGCGCCCGGCGTGCGGGTGATCGCGCTCACGGTGCACGAGGACCGCGCCTACGTGCAGCAGTTGCTCGACGCCGGCGCGCGGGGCTACCTGCTCAAGCGCTCGGCCGCCGACGACCTGCTGCGCGCCGTGCGGGCCGTGGCGGAGGGCGGCGTCTACCTCGACCCCGCCGTGGCCGGAAAGGCGCTGGCCGACGGGGCCGCCGCGGGCCAGGCCGCCGCCAGCGACGGCGTGCTGAGCCCGCGCGAGGCCGACGTGCTGCGCTTCACCGCGCAGGGCTTCAGCAACAAGGAGATCGCGGGCCGCCTCGCCGTCAGCGTCAAGACGGTGGAAACCTACAAGGCGCGCGCGTCCGACAAGCTCGGCCTGCGCTCGCGCGCCGAGATCGTCCGCTACGGCGCCGCCAAGGGCTGGCTGGCCGAGCTGGCAGGGGGCGCGTGAGCGGGTTCGTGTCCTCACCGGCGTCGCATCCTGCCGCCGTCGCCCCCGCGATCGGGGTCCCCCGGCGGCGGCCGTCCGCCTCGTGCGACGGCACGGCAAGCGCGCCTGTCGGTCGGCCGCCGGCCGTCTCCGCGACCGCGGTGGCGAGGTTGCGGCCCGCCGCGGTGAGGAGGAGCGCGCCCGGCTCCCCGCCTCGGTCGGCCCTATCCGGCCGCGTCTCGGCGCCGGTTCGGACCGCGCCCGGCGCCGCCGTAGAGGCCGGTCTGCCGCTCGATCACCGAGTCGAGTTCCGCGCAGCACAGCACGACCAGGAAGTCGATCCACAGCCACAACAGGAAGGCCACCACGGTGCTGAGCGAGCCGTAGGTGGCGCTGAGTCCCATGAAGCGCGTCGTGAACCAGGAAAACAGCGCCGTGCCGAGCACCAGGGCGCCCGCGGCCAGGGCCGAGCCGACCGTGACCAGGGGCCAGTGCTCGCGCTCGCGGTTCGGCGCGTGGCGGTACAGCAGCGCCAGCCCCATGGCGAAGCCGGCGTACAGGGCCGGCCAGCGCCCCCAGTGCACGGCGGCGGCCGCGATGGCGCCGAGGCCCACGCGGGCCAGCACGGCAGGCGACGCCAGCAGGGCGCCCGCGCTCAGCGCCAGCAGCGCCATCGCGCCGAGCGTGAAGGCGAGGGTGAGGAGACTGCGGTGCAGGAACGGTCGACTCTCCTTCTTGTCGTAGACGATGTTCAGCGCCGAGAAGAGGGCCTTCATGCCGCTGTTGGTGGTCCACAGCGTCACCGCGACGCCGGCCACCGGCGCGAGAGCGCCGAGCCAGGGCGCCTCGGCCCGGCCGTCGGCGGGGTTGGAGCGCAGGGCGGACTCGACCGCGTCGCCGACCACCGACCGGCTCGCGTCGGGCAGCAGGTCCGACAGCGTGCCGACCAAGGCCCTGGCCTCGCCCGGGCCGACGGTTCTGCTCGCGGCCCAAACCATCAGCGCCACGGCGGGGAACAGCGCCAGCGCGACGCGGAACGCCACGCCCGAGGCGACGATGGAGGCGCGGTCGTCCTCGATCTCGTCCCAGGTGCGGCGAAGGATGGCGATCCAGGCCCTGCCGCCGATGCGCGTCACGGCGAGCCGACCGTCGCGGCGCGGTCCGCCTCGTCGACCCGGGCGCGGTCGTCGGTGCTCTCGGGCGCGGCGGGGGGCGGCTCCACGGCGGGGTCTCGGCACAGGCGCACCACGTAGGGGTAGTGGTCCGAGCCGATATAGGGCAGGCGCTCAAGCGACAGCGCGGTGAACCCCGGCTTGTAGTCGATCTGGTCGAGCGGCCACTTGGCCCACCAGGAATGGGCGTCGAAGCTGTACACGTAGCCGTAGCCCTGCCGCGGCGACACGAGGCCGGCGACACGGCGCGTCCTCTGCACGGCATCTTCCCAGGGCGTGGCGTTGAGGTCACCGGCCAGGATGGCCGGCCCGTCCGCGCTCCGCAGGATCGCGGCCGCGGCGTAGAGCTCCGCGTCGCGCGGCAGGGCCGACTGGCCGACGAGCGGCGGGCGCGGGTGGATGCCGAGGAAGGTCGCATCCTCGCCGTCCCGCAGGCGCACCTTCGTGACGATCGACGGCGTGTCGCGCCCGGCGAGGAAGCGAATCTCCGTGCCCGACAGCGGCAGGCGCGAGAACAGGCGCATGCCGTAATAGGAGCCGATGATCTTCGTGGCGCCGTAGGGCATGTCGGCGCTGAGCGGCTCCAGAGTCTTGTCCCACCAGTCGTCGACCTCCATGGCGAGGAACAGGTCGGGCTTCTGCGCCCGCACCTCGTCGAGCAGCGTCCGCGACTGGCGATTCGTCAGCAGCACGTTGGAGATCATCACCGTGAGACGCCGGTCCGCGCAGCTCTCGTCGGCCAGCGCGGCGCCGCCCTGCGGCCGATAGGGCCACAGCACGACGGCGTCGGCGCCGACCGCCACCAGGGCCGCGGCCACGAGGGCGAGGGAAGAGCGCGGGTAGCTCCGCCCGAAGGCGGACAGCAGCGCGAGCAGCCCGAGCGTGGCGATGCCGAAGGGCAGGCGCGGGAAGTCGAGGAGCCGGATCAGCCACCACTTGGTGTCGATGAACGGCAGCAGCGACGCCGCGAGGGCCGTCGCGATCGAGAGCCCGAGGAGGCATAACAGGGCGAGCCGGAGGTGTCGGAGCAAGGCGGTCCTCGATCAGCTTCGGACGGAAGGCGGGGCCCCTCCGCGCGGCCGGGCCGCGCGTCGTGAACGCCCGGCGCGCCATCGGTTTCCGGCGGCGACGCGCTTGCGCGCTCGACGCCGCGGCTTTTCGAGCCGAGGGCCGGGAGGACCTCGCCGCGGGTGACGCGCTGGACGTTCAGCGCGGTGTCGGCTCGCCCTCCGCCGGGCTCCCGATGCGTCGCGAGCGGACGGAGGTGGGCGCATCGAACGAAGGAGCGCCGAGGCCGGCCCGGCCCCGGATGGACACGAAGCCGGTCCCGCTCGGGTCAGAAGATCGCCTGTCCGGCCAGCAGGGCGAGGACCAGGAGGACCACGAAGATCGCCACGGCGATGAAGAACAGCACCTTGGCGATCTTGGCGGTCGCGGCGGATATGCCCGAGAAGCCGAAGAAACCCGCCACGAGCGAGATGACGAGGAACAGGAGCGCCAGTTTCAGCATGGTTCAGCCGGGGATGGGCGGTGGCAGGGACGAGCGGCGCCGAGCGGGACCGGCGACGCGCCGGCGAGCGGCGCCAGTCTGGAACGGAAGACGGGCGCGTCGCGCGTTCCGGTTGGTGGAGCGGGGGTGCCCCGCCGGTGGCCCGGCGGAGCGGCGTCGGGACTTACGGCGTCAGGACTTCTTGTAGTTGAAGGCCGGCGCGTTCTTGAGGCTGTCCTTCGTGGTGTCGACGACGCCGTGCAGGCCGTTCTTGTCGCTCAGGACCATGGAGGACGGGTCGATCAGCACGTAGTGCTCGCCCATGCCGAGGAAGCCGCCGACGCTGAGCACGACGCCCGTGATCGTCTTGCCGTTGTCGATGACGAGGTCGGCGACGTTGCCGATCTTGTCGCCCTGGTTGTTGTAGACGTCCTGCCCGACCAGCTTCGAGGACATGATGTCGGCCGGCGCGACCGTGACGTAGTGGATCGTCGCCGTGGCATGGTCGGCCATCATCATGCCACCGTTGTTGGTGGTGTCGGCCGCGAAGGCGGAGCCCGCGGCGAGGGACGACAGGGCGAGGGCGGCGAGAAGGGTCTTCATGGTGCTCACTCCGAGACTCGGGTCGAGGCCGGGACGGCCTGCGACGTCGAGATGGGGCTGCACCGGCTCGCGCCCTGTCGGGGATCGCGGCCCGGCCTGTCAGGAATTTCCTGACAGCGGCCAAATTGAGAAACGTCGCCGATCGCGCGCCGCGACGGGTCTTCAGGCGTAGAGTCTGTCGACGTCAGGTTTATCCTGACGAGAAACGCGGGCGCGAGTGCTGGTCGACTTCGATCGAGGTGACTATCCTGATCGATGCCAATCGAGAGGATCTGTCATGACCTTGATGAAAACGATCGCCGCGGCCTGCGTCGCCTCGGCGTTGCTGACCGGCACCGCATCGGCGGCGGACCTGCCCGGCGCGATGTCGCACGGGTCCGGTGCGGTGCCCCACTATCGCCACAGCACCTACCGGCACGGCGCCTCGCTGTTCGGGCTCGGCCGCCACAGCACTGCCGCCGGCCGCGCCAAGCAGCGCCATCGCACCCACCTCGACCGCTGCCAGAACGTCCCGTCGCGCTGCTGACCCTGCGCGGGGCCGTGCGTCCCACCGCGGCCGCCTTCGGCGGGGCCCTGCTGGCGCTCGCCGCTGCGGCGAGGGCCGCCGCACCCGAACCGGCCCTGCCGGATCGCGTCCAGCAGGACGCGATGAGCTGCGCCGGCGAGGCGGCGCAGATCTGCCCCGAGGTTTGGACCGCCCCGGACCACGGGCTGGCCTGCATGACGGGCAAGCGCGAGCTGTTCAGCCCGCGGTGCCGCGCGGTCTACGACGAGGTTGCACGCGCCCTGGGCCGGCGGTGAGCCGGGGCCGCCCGGAGCCGCCCACCGCGACCCAGGCGCGGCGGAGCGCGCCCATGACTCCGCTTCAGGCTTTCACGGTGCGCCGCGCGACGGCGCCGAGGCTCGCGCCCTGGACCGCGATTGAGAACAGCACCACCGCGTCGGTGCGGGTCAGGACGGCCGGCTTGGCCGGGCTGTCGGGCAGCGACAGCGCGATCGAGAGGCCGCCGCGCACGCCCATACCACCAGCGGCACGCTCGAAGGCGGCAAGTGATCTCGCCAGCCCGAGAACACAGCGCCGGCCAGATCGCGACCGCGATCGCCCGCGCCAAGAGCACGAGCGGGACAGCGGCGAGCGCGAGGAGGAGGTTCGAGCCCGCGAAGGCGAGTTGCGTCACCTCGAGGCCGATCATCAGGAACAGCACCGAGTTCAGCACCTCGTCGATCAGCGATCAAAGGGCGAAGACGTATTTCCGCGTCGTCTCGCTCATGGCGTAGCGCGGGCCGGGGTCGCCAGAGGCCCGCTCGTGTCGAGCTTCTCGGCGAGCCTCTAGGTGGCGGTGACCAGCGCCAGCGTGACCAGCACCGCGACGGGATAGTCGTCGATCGCCCGCATGGCGCGGGAGGCGAGGTAGCCGGCGACGCAGCCGAGGAGGCCGCCGCCGCCGGCCTCCCGCAGGAGCAGCGGCGCGACGGCCCCGGGCGAGGTCTCGCCCGCGGAGGCGCCGGACGCGAAGCGCAGCAGCCCGGTGAACAGCACGATGCCGATGCCATGGTTGAACAGCGCCTCGCCCTCGATCTGCACCTTGAGGCTCTCGGGCAGGTCGACGCTCTTCAGCGTGCCCATCACGGCGACGGGGTCGGTCGGGCTGATCAGGGCGCCGAACACCAGCGCCCACAGGACCGGCAGCGGGTGGCCGAGAGCGAGCGACAGCCCCCACAGGCCCGCGCCGACGATGGCCAGGGCCAGGACGGGGAGCGCGCACTTTGCGCAACTCCGGCACGTCGACGCTGAGCGCGCCCGCGAAGATGAGGAAGGCGAGCATGCCATGCATCACCACGGGGCTGAAGTCGATGCGGCCCAGCACGTCCGCGATCAGCGCGGAGGCACGGTGGCCCGGCACGATGGCGTCGACGCCGAGCATCACGAGCGATGCCGCGGCGCCCATGACGAGCAGGCCGATGGTGTGCGGGAGGAGCGCGAGCTTGCGGTCCACCCAGCCGAACAGGGCCGACAGGGTGAGCAGGATGGCGAGGAGGTCGAGGACCGACAAGGGATCAGTCTCCTCATCCGCGCCGGGGACCGGGCGTGGCGGGCGCCGTGGTCGCGTCGATCATGTCGGCCGCGGTCGCGAAGGCCCGGTGCCGCGCCTCGCAGTCCTCAAGGCCTGCCAGGTCCGTCACTCCGTCCCGCGCGGTTTGAATCGCGAGGTCGGCGTGGCGGCGCAGCGCGGCGAGGCGCCCGGGGAAGCGCTCGACTTCGGCGGCGTGAGCCAGCACTTCCAGGAGCCTGATCAGCACGTAGGCCGAGCCCGATCCGTTCTGGCGGACCGTGTGGAGCATGGCATCGCAGAGCCCCTCGCGATCGACCACGTCGAGCCGCAGCACGATCAGCCCGTCCCGCTCCACAGCGCCGCGCGGCAGGTGCCGCTTCGCCAGGCGGCACAGGGCGTCGCCGAAGCGGTCGAGCACGCTGCCCGCCGTGAAGGGGTCGTCGATGCCGGGCGAGAGCGCCCGCACCGCGATCTCGTCGAGCTGGCGCACGGGATCTTCGAGATCCTGCAGGGCGGCCTGCCGTGGCCCGAAGGTGAAGGCGCGATCGAGCGCGTCGCGGGCGTCGCCGACGGCAGCCGAAACGGTCGCGGCCGCGACGCCGCGGGGGACATAGGCCCGGGCCGGATCCGCAACGCTACCTCGACCCCGTGCTCCGCCGCCCAGTCGGCCAGGGCGTCGGCGTCGACGGCCTGGAGGAAGCCGCTGCCCGAGGCCGCCACGGCCTCGCCGCGCACCGGCTCCGACGGGAGCAGCGGCGGCTCTTCCTCGAGGGTGCCGTCGGCGGTCGAATCAGGCGGATGATGGCTTTCGTTTGCCCCACTGATCGTGGGCTCAGACGGAGGCGCTGCCGCCACCCCGGCCCAAGCCGGTGACCGTGGTGGCCCTCCAAGGACATCCACCACGCTCTGGGACACGACCCGTCGATCACGTCCGTCGACGCGGCCGTGCTCCGGTTCGACCTGTGACGGAACCCATGTAGGGCAGGCGGCTCGCCCGATCCCGCCACGATCCCGAACTGCCATTCCAGCGGAGAAATAAATCGAAACAGACCAGGCAAGCGCTTGCTCGTACCTGCATCTCGGGTAAGCTGCAACGAAATGGTGCGCGACAGCACCCGGTCCGACGGCTCTTCGGAGATCGTGGCCGAACGGGGGGAGTACGGCATGCGCAAGGGCTCGTCCCGATCCGCATCGATGCCTCGCGGCGGAAACCGCTCGTGACGTCGATCCTCCTCGCCCTCCGCGGCGTCCAGAAGCGCTTCGGCGGCGTCCACGCCCTGAAGGGCGTCGACTTCACCCTGGCGGCCGGTGAGGTCCACGTGCTGCTCGGCGAGAACGGCGCAGGCAAGTCGACGCTGATGGGCGTGCTGTCGGGCGCCGTGGTGCCGGACGCGGGCGAGATCCGGATCGACGGCGAGCCGGTCCGTTTCGCGAGCCCGCGCGACGCGCACGCGGCCGGCGTCGCCATGATCCCTCAGGAGCTGGACCTCGTCCCCGGGCTCGACATCGCCGCGAACCTGTTCCTCGGCAACGAGATCACGGCGGCCGGCGTCCTGCAGGGCCGGCGCATGAGGGCCGCGGCCCAGGACCTGCTCGCCAAGGCCGGCGTCTCGCTCGACGCAGGCACGCTGGTGTCGAGCCTCAGGATCGGCGAGCGCCAGCTCGTGGCCATCGCCAAGGCGCTCGCGGCCGAGGCCCGCATCCTGGTCATGGACGAGCCCTCCGCGGCGCTGTCGGCCGTGGAGGCGGACCATCTGATGCGCGTGGTGCGAGACCTCAAGGCGCGCGGCGTCGGCGTGGTCTACATCTCGCACCGCCTGGAGGAGGTGGCCCGCATCGCGGACCGCGTCACCGTGATGCGCGACGGGCAGGTCGTGGGCGAGTGTGCGCCTTCCACGCCTCAGGCCGAGCTGGTGCGCCTGCTCGTCGGCCGGCCGCTGTCCGACCTGTTCCCGCCCCGCGCGGCGCGGGTGGGCGCGCCGATCCTGCGGCTGGAGCGCGCCGCCTTCGACCCCGACCGGCCGCGCGCCGGGTGGCAGGCGCCGCGCGACGTGTCGCTCACGGTGCGCGAGGGCGAGATCGTCGGCCTCGCCGGCCTCATGGGCGTCGGCCGCACGGAGCTGCTCGGCGCGCTCCACGGCTTCGGCGCCGCCGGGCGCTGGCGCGGCACCGTGGAGATGCGCGGCGTCCCGGCCCGCCTCGGCACGGTGGAGGCCGCGCGGCGCGCCGGCATCGCCTACGTGACCGACGACCGCCGCGGCACCGGCCTCGTGCTGCACCACACCGTCGCCCAGAACGCGCTGATGTCGACCTGGCGGCGGGTGACGCCCTTCGGGCTCGTGTCGCGCGCGCTGGAGCGCCGCCGCGTCGCCGAAGCGATGGAACACTACGACGTCCGCCCGCGCCTGCCGAACGCGAAGGTCGTCAACCTGTCGGGCGGCAACCAGCAGAAGGTCGTCTTCGCCAAGGAACTCATGAACGGCCCCTCGCTGCTCCTGCTCGACGAGCCGACCCGCGGCGTCGACGTCGGCGCCAAGGCGGAGATCTACCGGCGCCTGCGCGGGCTCGCCGAGGCCGGGCTCGGCGTGCTGGTCGCATCCTCCGAGCTGCCCGAACTGCTCGGCCTGTGCGACCGCATCGTGGTGATGCGGGCCGGCCGCACCGTGCACGAGTTTCCGGCCGGCGCCGGCGAGGACGAGGTCCGCGCGGTCTGCGAGGCGGAAGACGAGGAGTTGGCCGCATGAGCACCACCGCGGCCCCGGCTGCCCCCGCGGCCCGCCCCCGGCGGAGCCCGCTCGCCTATCTGGTGCGCTTCCAGAGCCTGCTCGGGCTCGTGATCGTGGTCGCGGCCGGCGTCGCCTTCTCGCCGCGGCGGCACGGCCACATCCTGTTCCTGCAGACCGACAACGTCGCCAACATCATCCGCTCCATCGCCGAGACGGGCATCCTGGCGCTGGGCATGACCTTCGTGATCATCGCCGCCGGCATCGACCTGTCGGTCGGCGCGGTGCTGGGCCTGTGCTCGGTGCTGACGGCGGACCTCCTCGTCAACGAGGGCTGGGGCCTGTGGACCACGCTGCCGCTGGTGCTCCTCACGGGCCTCGTCTTCGGCGCCGTGCAGGGCTTCATCTCGACGAAAGCGCGCATCCAGGCCTTCATCGTCACGCTGGCGGGCCTGCAGGCGGCGCGCGGCCTGTCGCTGATCGCGTCCGGCAACAGCTTCATCAACATCTCCTACGGCGACGGGCCCGGCAAGGCGCCGGCCGGCTTCGCGGTGCTGGGCGAGCGGATCGGCGGGGTGTTCCCCGTGGCGACGCTGGTGTTCCTCCTCCTCGCCGCCGTCGCCACCTTCGTGCTCAACAACACGCGTTATGGCCGCTACGTCTTCGCGGTCGGCGGCAACGAGAAGGCAGCCCGGCTGAGCGGCATCCCGGTCCAGGCCGTGAGGATCTCGGTCTACGCCATCACGGGGCTGATGGCGGCCGTGGCCGGCATCGTCCACGCCGGGCAGTTCTCCTTCGGCAGCCCCAACGACGGCACCGGCTACGAGCTCAACGCCATCGCGGCCGTGGTGATCGGCGGCACAGACCTGTTCGGCGGCGCCGGCTCGATGGTCGGCACCATCGCCGGAGCCGTGATGCTGGGCGCGCTCGCCAACATCCTGGAGCTGAACGACGTCTCGGCCGCGATGCAGTTGCTCGCCACCGGCGCCATCATCGTGCTGGCGGCGGCTCTGCAGACCTTCGTCAACCGCGGCTCCGGGAGCCGTTGAACACCGTGCCGACCGGAAGAGTCCGGCGGCCTTCACGGGAGGACATGCCATGAAGACACCCACCCTCGCGCTGACGGCTCTGCTGGCCGGAACGGCCCTCGCCGCGGCGGCGGACGGCAAGCCGATCTACAAGGATTGCGGGCCGAACAACGACTACGTGATCGGCTTCAGCCAGGCGAACTTCAAGGAGCCGTATCGCGAGCACGTCAACCACGAGCTCGAGCGGCTGGTGAAGAACTATCCGAAGTTCAAGCTCACCATCGCGGATGGACAGGCCAGCGTGAACACGCAGGTCAGCCAGGTCGAGAACTTCGTCACCAAGCAGGTCGACCTCCTGATGATCTCGCCTTTCGAGTCCGCGCCGCTGACGCCGGCCGTGACGGCCGTCTTCAAGAAGGGCATCCCGGTGATCGAGCTCGACCGGAAGACGGTGGGCGACGATTACACGGCCTTCGTGGGGGGCGACAACCGGCAGATCGCCAAGGAGGCGGGCCAGTATGCCGCCAAGACGCTGATGCCGGACGGGGGCGAGGCGGCGATCCTGGAAGGATTGCCCTCGTCCTCCCCCGCCATCGAGCGGCTGGAAGGCTTCAAGGAGGGCATCGCCGAGAACCCCAAGATCAAGCTCGTGGCCGTTCAGCCCGTGGACTGGCAGGAGGACAAGGCCGTCACCGTATTCGGCGCCATGCTCCAGGCCCACCCGGACATCAAGCTCGTCTACACGTCGAACGACCTCGCCGCGGCGGGCGCCTACATCGCGGCCAAGCAGGCCGGCAAGGCCGGCGAGATCAAGATCATCGGCACGGACGGCCTCCCCGGCCCTTCGGGCGGCATTCGGTCCGTGGCGGATGGCGAGTGGGCCGCGACCTTCATCTACCCCACCGGGGCCGCCGAGGCGCTGGAACTCGCCAAGAAGATCTTGATCGACTGCGCCACGGAGGTGCCGCGCAACGTCACCGTGCCGACGCAGATCATCGACCGGCAGAACGCCAAGGAGATGTACGCGAAGCAGCAGTTCTGAGCCAGCGCGCCGACCCCCGGACATCTGCGAGGAAGCGATCACGATGAGCGGCCTGACCACGACACCGGCGGACGTGTCCGTCCGCCCCGGCCTCGGTGCCCGCGTCCTCAGGTCGCGCGAGACCGGCATCATCGGCGCGCTGCTGATCATGATGGTCGCGATCTCGCTCTTCGCGCCGGACTTCGCCAGCGTCGACAACCTGCTCAACGACGCCCGGAACTTCTCCTTCGTGGGCGTCGTCGTGCTGGGTCAGGCGCTGGTGATGATCACCGGGGGCATCGACCTGTCGGTCGGCAGCGTGTGGGGCCTCGCGGCCGTGTCGTCCGCCGCCATGATGGCGGCGGGCTTCCCGGTCGTCGTGGCCTGCGCGCTGGCCCTGCTGGTCGCGGCCGCGGTCGGCCTGTTCAACGGCTTCTGTGTCACCAAGCTCCGCATGCCGCCCTTCGTGCCGACGCTCGCCACCATGAGCATCGCCCGGGCTCTGGCGCTCGTCGTCACGCGCGGCAAGGCGATCGACGGCTTCCGGCCGGACGGCGACTGGTTCTTCGCGCTCGGGGGCGGGGACAGCTTCGGCCTGCCGAACCCCTTCATCCTGTTCGTGCTGCTCTCCGTGCTGTTCGGCGTCGTGCTGACCCGCTCGGTCTACGGGCGCCAGCTCTACGCGGTCGGCGGCAACGAGCGCGCGGCGCGGCTGACCGGCCTCGACGTCGACCGCCTCAAGATCAGCGTCTACGTCATCTCGGCCGTGTCGGCGGGCCTCGCCGGCATCGTCGAGGTCTCCTACCTGTCCTCCGCCATCTCGAACCAGGGGCTCGGCAAGGAGCTCAGCGTCATCGCGGCGGCGGTGATCGGGGGCACCGCGCTCACGGGCGGCGAGGGCACGATCCTCGGCGTCTTCGTCGGCACCGTGATCCTGGAGGTGCTGCGCAACGGCCTCGTCCTGCTCGGCACGGACGCCTACTGGCAGGGCGTCTTCGTCGGCTCCGTCATCGTCTTCGCCGTCTTCATCGACCAGCTCCGCAAGGGCGTCTGGAAGAAGCGGTGAGGCCCGGACACACCATCATCAACGACATCGGGAGAAGATGCACATGAAGCGTATCGTTCTGACGGCCGCGGCCCTCGCCGCGCTGGCCTCCGCCGGCCCGGCCCGCGCCGCCGACAAGGTCTTCGCCCTGGTGCCCAAGGCGCTCGGCGTGCCCTTCTACGCGGATGCCGAGAAGGGCTGCAAGGAAGAGGCGGCGAAGCTCGGCGCCACCTGTCTGTTCACCGGCCCAACTCGACGATGCCGCGCAGACCCAGATCATCCGCGACCTCATCACGAAGAAGGTCGCCGGCATCTCGGTGGCCCCGAACAATCCCGATTCCATCGCCAACGTGATCTCGGCCGCGGAGGCCAAGGGCATCCCCGTGGTCACCTTCGACTCCGACGCGCCCAAGTCCAAGCGCATCGCCTTCATCGGCACCAACAACGAGGCGGGCGGCGCCTCCGCGGGCGAAGCCTTCGTCAAGGCCATGCCCAAGGGCGGCACCTACGCGGTGCTGACGGGCGGCTTGTCGGCCCAGAACCTCAACGACCGCATCAAGGGCTTCAGGTCCAAGCTGAATGACAGCTTCAAGGAGGTGTCGGGCTCGCCCTTCGCTTGCAACGACGATTCCAACACCGCGGTGCAGATCATCCAGGACATCCTGGCGAAGAACCCCAACATCGACGGCATCTACTTCGCGGGCGGCTGGCCCATGTTCGCTCCCGAAGCCTACATGCGGGCGCTGAAGAACAAGGCCGCTGACCTCAAGAGCGGGAAGTTCGTGATCGTGTCCTTCGACACCCTGCCGACGCAGATCAAGCTCCTCAAGGACGGCTATGCCACGACGCTGGTGGGCCAGAGGCCGCTCGCCATGGGGGCGGACTCGATCGAGGCGCTCGACAAGCTGTCCAAGGGGGAGAAGATCCCGCCGGTCATCGACACGGGCGTCGACATCGTCGACGCCGCGAACGTCGACAAGTTCACCGCCGGGCAGTGACGGCCGCGTCCGTCCCGGACGACGCCGGCGGCCGATCCACGTCCCCGCTGACAGACGAGACGGCAGGCCGCACGCGTGCGGCGTGCCCCGACGTCGACGGCTCATCGTCGACGTCGGTCGATCGAAACGGGCGCACGTCCCGGCTCCCGCCCTCCTGATCGAGGTGACGCCATGCCTGCCCTCCTCACCCTCGATGGCATCACCAAGACCTATCCGGGGGTGAAAGCCCTGCAGGACGTCAGCTTCGACGTCGAGTCCGGCACGATCCACGCCGTGATGGGCGAGAACGGCGCCGGCAAATCGACGCTGATGCAGGTCATCGCCGGCGCCCACAGGCCCACGGCGGGCCGCCTCGTGTTCGACGGCGCCGACCTCGACCTCGCGAGCACCCGCGATGCCGCCGCGAAGGGCATCGCCATCGTGTTCCAGGAACTGATGCTCGCCCCCAACATGTCGGTGGCGGAGAACATCGGCCTCGGCACCGAGCCGCGGCAGGCCCGCGTGCTGGTCGACCGGGCGACCCTGCGGTCCCGCGCCCGCGCGGTGCTGGACCGGCTCGGCGTCGCGATCGACCCCGACGCGCAACTCGGCGACCTCACCATCGCTCAGCAGCAACTCGTCGAGATCGCCAAGGCCCTGGTGCACGAGCCGCGGCTGCTGATCCTCGACGAGCCGACGTCGAGCCTTTCGGAGGCCGACTCCCTCGCCCTGTTCCGGGTCGTCCACGACCTCAAGGCCCATGGCGTGACGGTGCTCTACATCTCGCACCGCATGCGCGAGGTGTTCGACAACTGCGACAGCGTCACCGTGCTCCGCGACGGGCGCCACGTCCGCACGGTGCCGCTCGCCGACACCAGCCCCGAGGAGGTGGTGCGGCTCATGGTGGGACGCGACCTCGCCGAGGTGCAGCGCGTGCCACCCTCCGCCGAAGCGCGACCGGTGGTGCTGTCGGTGCGGGGGCTCGGCGACGGGCATCGCTATCACGACGTGTCCTTCGACATCCGCCAGGGCGAGATCGTGGGGATGGCGGGGCTGATCGGCGCGGGGCGATCGGAGGTGGCGCTCGGCCTCTTCGGCGCGCCGCCGCCGGAAAGCGGCAGCGTCGAACTCGATGGCAAGCGCGTCGCGGTGCGGCGGCCGCGCGATGCCATGCGGCTCGGCATCGGCCTCGTGCCGGAGGACCGCAAAGGGCAGGGCCTCGTCCTCGGCATGGGCGTCGGCCCCAACCTGTCGCTCGCGGCACTGGGCCTCGGGATGGTCTCGTCGCGGGGTTTCGTCAGGCAGCGCGACGAGACGCGCATGATCGACGGCTACGTCGGGCGATTCCGCATCAAGACGCCCAGCGTCGAGCAGTTCGTCGGCCTGCTCAGCGGCGGCAACCAGCAAAAGGTCGTATTGGCGAAGTGGCTCGCGGCCGAACCGCGCCTGCTCATCGTCGATGAGCCGACGAGAGGAGTGGACGTCGGCACCAAGGCCGAGATCTACGCTCAGATGCGCGAGTTGGCGAAAGCCGGCCTCGCCATCCTCGTGATTTCCAGCGACCTGCCGGAGGTTCTGACCATCTCGGACCGCATCCTCGTGATGAGAGCTGGGCGGCTCGCGGGCGAGATCGCGTTCGCGGAGGCGTCCGAAGAGCGCATCATGGCGCTCGCCGCCCTGGAACACCCCGACCGAGGCCATCCGGAGACGCCACCGCGCGGCTACGCCGACGCGGCGGCGCGATGATGCCGAGGTGGAGAAGCGAACGGGACGGGCTCAGAGCCTGACCCAAAAGGATGGATGACGTCGTCCTGGTTGTGTGATTCAGAGCCGGCGAGCGAGCGGGCAGGATCACCATGTGGACCGACGAGCAACGAAAAACCTACAAGCGCCTGGGTGGCGGCTTTCCGAGCGATGTCACGGATGCGGAGTGGGCCGTGCTGGGGCCGCTGATCCCGGATGCCACTCCGGGTGGCAGGCCCCGCAAGACCGACATGCGGTCGGCGATGAACGCGCTCCTGTTTCTGCTGCGAACCGGCTGCCCGTGGCGCTATCTGCCGCGGGATGGCTTTCCTCCGCGTTCGACGGTGTACAACATCTTCCGCAAGTTTCAGGCTGACGGCACGTGGCATGCGATCTGGGACCAGCTTTACCCGATGCTGCGGCATTGAACCGCGCCGGGTTTCTCGGAGGCTGGTTGGCTTGGACGTTACGCCGCCATCGGGGTGGCCTCAAGCGCGGCGTAGAAGGCTGCTTCGGCTTCGGCCGGCGGGACGTTGCCGATCGGCTCGAGCAGCCGGCGGTGATTGTACCAGTCGATCCACTCAAGCGTGGCGTATTCGACGGCCTCGAACGACCGCCATGGCCCCCGCCGGTGGATCACCTCGGCCTTGAACAGGCCGTTGATGGTTTCAGCGAGGGCGTTGTCGTAACTGTCTCCTATGCTGCCGACCGACGGTTCGATGCCGGCTTCGGCAAGTCGTTCTGTGTATTTGATACTGACGTACTGTACTCCTCGATCAGAGTGGTGGATGAGCCCGCCGACAGGTCGGCGCTCGTGCAGGGCCTGCTCCAGCGCATCCAGCACGAAGCTGGTCTGGGCTGAGCGCGAAGCTCGCCAGCCAACAATGCGGCGGGCGAACACGTCGATGACAAAAGCCACATAGACGAACCCGGACCAGGTCGCCACATACGTGAAGTCGGACACCCACAGCGCGTTGGGACGAGGTGCCTTGAACTGCCGGTTCACCCCCTCATCCTGAGCTCGTCGAAGGATCGAGCGGGCAAGCCGCCGAGGGATCCGGCACTGTGGTGCGGGCCTTTCTTCCCCGCACGACCCCTTGCAGCCCCAAGACACGCATCAGGCGCGCCACCGTGCAGCGGGCGACATGGATGCCCTCGCGGCCGAGCTGCCGCCAGATCTTCCGCACGCCGTAGACGCCGAAGTTCTCCTCGAACATGCGGCGGATCTCGACCATCAGCGCCGCATCGCTCCGGGCGCGGGCCGACCGCTTGGCGGGGTCAGCCTGCCGAGCGGCATGCGCGTAGTACGTCGACGGGGCGATCGGCAGCACCTTGCAGATCGGCAGGGCCCCGTGAGCATCCCGGTGCTCGTCGATGAAGGCTTTCATGTCCGTGAGCGGCGGTCGAGCTCCGCCATGGCAAAATAGGCGCTCGCTTTGCGCAGGATCTCGTTCGCCTGACGCAGCTCGCGGACTTCGCGCTCCAGCGCTTTGATGCGCTCGCGTTCGTCCGATGCAGGGCCGAGCCTCGCACCTTTGCTGTTCTCGGTTTCCTCGATCCAGTTGCGCAGGGTTTCCCCCAAACAGCCAATCTTGGACGCGATCGACCGGATGGCCGCGTGCCGCGAGCTATGCTCGCCCTGGTGCTCCTGCACCATCCGGACCGCACGCTCGCGGACCTCGGGGGAAAAGGGGGGTGTGCGCTTCGTCATGGCTCCACTCTCGCAAGATCAGGAGCCTCCGGGAAACCCGGCGCGGTTCACATACGGACACCCCCCGATTTCTAGCAGGCCGCTGAAAAAGGCTTCGGGGTCTGGCCAGTTCGTGATTCACTCCGCCTTGCTCATGGGGGGAGTATCGAGTGCGCGGACAGGACAGCCGGAGCGGCTCGCTGTTTTCCTACGTGGACCTGGAGCAGCGGGTCCGTTCGGATCATCCCCTGCGTACGATCCGGGCTTTGGTGAACGAAGCTCTGGCGTCGCTCGACGGGCGCTTCGGCGAGATCTACTCGGAGATCGGCCGTCCCTCGATCCCGCCCGAGCAGCTGCTGCGGGCGATGCTGCTGCAGGTCTTCTATTCGGTGCGGTCCGAGCGCCAGCTGATGGAGCAGCTCGACTTCAACCTTCTGTTCCGCTGGTTCGTGGGCTTGGGCATCGACGATCCCGTGTGGGACGCCTCGACCTTCTCCAAGAACCGCGACCGCCTGCTCGACGGCAGCGTGGCGGCGGCGTTCCTGAGTGCGGTGCTGGCCATCCCGCGGGTGAAGCGGCTGCTGTCGCAGGACCACTTCAGCGTGGACGGCACGCTGATCCAGGCCTGGGCCTCGATGAAGAGCTTCAGGCCCAGGCACGGCGACACGCCGCCGAACCCGCCCGCTTCTGCCGAGCCGCCCGCGGGCGGGCGCGGTGGACGCGGTGGACGCAATGCCGAGGCGGACTTCCACGGGGAGCGCCTGAGCAACGACACGCATCGGAGCGTCACGGATCCCGAGGCGCGGCTTTACCGCAAGGGACGGGGCCGGGAAGCCGGCTGTGCTTCATGGGGCATGCGCTGATGGAGAACCGCCATGGGCTGATCGTGGACGGCTGCGTGACCGAGGCCAACGGCCACGCCGAGCGCACCGCGGCCCTCGCCATGATCGAGAAACGCGCCGATCGGCCGGGCCGCATCACGCTCGGGGCCGACAAGGGTATGACGCCGAGGACTTCGTCAACGAGCTGCGGAGCATGAACGTCACGCCGCACATCGCCCGCAACACGGCCAAGCGCCGCTCGGCCGTCGACGGGCGCACGACGCGTCACCCCGGCTACGCCGTGAGCCAGCGCATCCGCAAGCGCATCGAGGAGGGGTTCGGCTGGGGCAAGGAGTTCGGGCTGCTGCGCCGCATCCGGATGCGCGGCCGCGAGCGGGTCGACATGGCCTTCGCCGTCTCGGCCGCGGCCTGCAACCTCATACGCCTGCCAAAGCTGCTGGCCGAACCAGCGGTGGCGTGAGGTGGCGTGACATGGGGCCCTGTCCCGTCGCGACGAGCGCCAGCCCCGTCGCGGCGGCAAAGGAGCGGACAGCAAAAAGACCGACCCTCACGCTTTCCATCGTCCACCCGCCAAAAACGACGCCGGATGAAGCTCAGGGGCTGAACGTCGACCTTTTTCAGCGACCTGCTAGGCACACGGCCTCTTGCTCGTCGCCGAGCTTGCGAAACAGCTCGTACATCGTTTCGCGCTGGGGCGAGACCGACCCAGGCCACATCAGTGCATTCTCCGCCGAGCCATGCTCCAAAGCACGACTTCGCAGAGACGGACGAGTTGATAGCGTGCCTCCTGGCGGGTGAGGATGCGGGCGGGCTGCGATGCCGGGGGCGTTTGTGGTTCCCGAATTGGTGGAAGCTTGCCGGACGTCACGCCTCGACGGTCCGGGCCGACAAGGCCATCTCCCCTGCTGACCGAGCGGCTTGCGTCGTCGAGTAGATCGCCAAGCCCTTGTCGAGCACTACGGCGCCGAAGCGGCGGATCTCCCACCCGTAGCCGCGAATGGGATCGTCATCGCGAACCACAAAGACTTCCGGAGTGCCTTTCGGCAGTGCCGTTTCCTGCTTGCGTCGTCTCGCTTCGATGGCGAGCGCCCTAGCGGCAGGGGTGAAATGGCGCCTTGAGGCGGGCTTTTGAGAAGGCATGAAACGCTTCCAGAAAGGATAACCGTGTCAAATCCTTCACATGGCTGAACCAACCCACTCTTGACATAGATTAAGTCGATACTCAACGAACGTAAATTTAGTTTTTCATCCTTGTAAATTGAAACATGATATAAATAACTCAGAGTTGCGGCTTGATCGCATTGAGCTCATACGGAATGCGCGCTGTTATCACAGATCAATCCACCTCCTGCCTGTTCGCTTTATTCTGAGGTGATGTCGATCACGACAGCTCGCCCTCAAACAGGGTCAGCGGGGTCTCGATGGTCGGCAGGATGCGTTGCCACGCACGCTCAAGCTCCGCGTCCGGCTCTCGCGCGATCTCGACGGCGCATCTCGCGCCGCTCCCCCATCGATCCCGATCACCACGACGGTGCACAGGAGCCGGCCGCCGTCGTCCGTCACCTCGACGCGGAGGTCCCGCCCGTCCCAGACATCGTTGGGGCGCTCCTGCATCGTGGCACCGGCAGATCGGTCCCCTCGGTGTCGGGGCTGAACCCGCCGTCCGTGCGGTGGAAGAAGTAGCGGGGCATGGCATGTCTCCGATCAGATGGATCGTCCAGCGCGCGTCGAGAAGACGGTGAGCGCTCAGCCGGGCTCCGTCGTGGGCGTGCGCGGCGTCTCCGCCGCCAAGCCGTGGAGGTGGATGGTGTCGAACATGGCGGTCTCGCGCAGCCCCCCGTGATCGCGGACCACCAGGTGCCGGTTATGCAGTTCGATGAGGCCGTCGTTGCGCATCTCCTGCAGGCTCCGGTTGACGTGGACGGTCGACAGGCCCGTGATGTCGGCGAGGTCGGCCTGCGTGAGCGGCCAATCGCAGTCCGTCCCGTTCGACCAACCCACGGCGGCGAGGCGCGCCAGCACCTCGCAGAAGAGGTGCGCGATGCGCTCCTTCGCGTTGCGCCGGCCGAGGCTGACGATCTTCTCGCGCTGCAGGTCCAACTCCACCAGCGTCTGCCACCAGAGCGCCTCGGCGATGTGGGGCCTGTCCGCCGTCAGTTCGCGGATGCTCCTGGCCGGCACCTTCGCCACCGTGCACGGCGTGAGCGCGCCGATGGCATAGTCCACCGCGTCGAGGAGGAACACGTAGGGGTCGCACATGTCGCCGGGCAGGAACAGGGAGACGATCTGGCGTCGTCCATCCGGCAGCGTCTTGTAGCGGCACGCCCAGCCATCCAGCAGGATGTGGACCGATCGCGGATCGTCGCCGGGCCGGACGAAGTGTTCGTGCGGGGCGAGGAATGTCGCGCGCCCGATGAGAGCCTCGATCCTGCGCCGGTCCTCGGTCGACAGCAGTGCGAAGTGTTCGAGCTTGCGGATGAACGGGCTGGCGATCATCCGACCCTCGCCGCCGGCGCATCGATCCCGAGCACCGTGACGGTGAAGAGGAGGAGGCCGTCGCCGTCCGTGACCTCGATCCTGAAATCCGTCTCGTCCCAGGCGTATTGGGGCCGGTCCCGAAGCCTCTCGGCCGCGAAACAGGTGGCCTCGATGCGGGCGGCCCTGAGATCGGGGAGGTCCAAACCCTCGTCGTCGGGCGGGTAGCCGTCTCCGGCATGGTTGAAGAAGTAGCGGGGCATTGCCGCGGCTCCGCCTGTTGTGGGGAAGAGCGCACGCCTCTCTCAGCCGTCGGCACCCTGAACACCTCCGACGGTGTGGAGGACGTATCAGAGGGTGCGAGGATCGGCCTTCACATGGGATGGGTGGCCCGACAATTGTTCGAGTCCGCGTCGTCGTAGACACGAGACGCGCCATGGCGAGCGATCGTTCGCCTCTGCAGGGCTTCGCTCCAGCGCCACGCCGTAGGTTTGAGGACCGACCTCCCCGGAACCTGCCCCGTGCCGATCCTCGCCTGCCACGGCGGCCCCTACCCCTTCGACGCGCCCGAGTTCTTGGCCTCGATCCGCCTCGACCGCGCTGGCAACCGGTGCGAGCACTGCGGGCGGCCGCACGGGCGCGAGGTCCTGTGCTTCGGCGAGGACCTATGGTGGGACGAGGACGCGCTCGCCTGGCTGCCGAGCGACACTTCGCCCACTGGCTCTGGCACAGCCGCCCCTCCCACGCGCTCGACAACCGGACGCCCCTCAGCCTCGTCCAGCAAGGGCTCGGGCACGCCAGCGTAGCGCTCACCTCGAAGTATTTGCACGCCCGACCGAGCGGCGGGGCGGGGGCGCCACTTCGGGGTGTGACTGCTATTCGGCAGCGTCGCTCGGCGGGTCTGACGAGAACCGCATGAGATCCTGCTGCGTCATGGGCCGCGAATACCCCGGCCATGCGGGCATGGCCTTCGGAACGGGCTTCACTTTGGCGCGCTTCTGCGGCTCCGGCCTTCCCCCAGCGAGATCAAGCGGATTCGTCGGCCTGTCAGATGGCACGTTGACGGATACGCGGGGAACCTCGGACGCTTTTAGTTCACCATCGATCCGGACCTCGCGAACCCGGAGTTCCTTCGGAGGCAGCGTCTCGAATGACAGGCCGGCGCTGTTGATAGTGTCGTGCGACGTGATCCAGGCCATGCCCTCAGGCCGCTCGGCCGTGGCCAGGACGACGGTGCTGTCGCTGTACCCCATGCGGGCGAGGTAGGCTCCGACCAAGCCGTTGCCGGCGCCCGTCATCGTGAGCGTCTTGCCGTCGTTGCCATAAATTCCATGGAACCCGACGCGGGCGCCCTCTGGCAGAATGCGATGGATGCCGGCTAGCCAGATGTCCCCGCACGCCGAGGCGCAGAGTTCGCCAGGCATGACGACCGTGGCCAAACCACCCCGCCGAATGGTGTCACCGATGCGCAGAGCAGGAAGGATCAGTCCGCCGGGGCTGTTGAGGATGACAACTTGAACCGACGGGTTCGCGGCCCAAACCTGATCAAGCTGGTACTGGTCGCCCTCGACGATCGGGCCTTCGATCAAAAGGGCAGGGCGATTGTCCGGCGTCACGGTCGCGGTGATGGTGGCGGCGCCTGCCGGCCAGACTGCGGCCAGGAAGGCGAGAGCGGCGGCGGTGGCGCGCATGGGCGGGGTCTCGGCGGGACGGGCCAAGGTAGGCCGGCATCGCCTCAACGATCAAGCGAGATCAGCTTCTCGGACACGCGTCGGACGGCTCCCGGCAGACCCGCGACCTCGGCAGGGCGGAGCTGGCACATCTTGAGTTGTCCCCATGCCCATCAGCAGGTCGCCGGCATCAGCCACAGCGGGATCGGTGACCCTGTCCTCCCGTGGGCAGATGGCGCTCGGCTGCGCGGGGGAGCGCGCACCACGACGACCTTCGACGCGGCGGGCGTCGTCTCACCATCGGAAGCCTCGAACTCTCGTCCCACCTCGCTGGCGCGCAGCTGCTCACCCTCGGCCCACTCCTCCTGCTTCAGGGCGAAGCCGAGCAAGCCGTCCAGGCGGTCGCGCTCTTGTTTCAACACGGCGACGCGCGCTTGCAATCTATCGACCTCGGCCAGCGCGTCGGCCAGCTTCTTGCGCTCTCGCTCCTGGTATGCCGCCTGCCGTTTCGCACCGCTCATCGCCATGTTCGCCTCCGTCACTGACGGGACGATCAGGCCTGCGCCAGCAAGCGGCAACGGCAACCACGAGCGGCAGCGTTACACATTCCGCGTCACCCCTCCCGAGGCGGGATGGCTTGCCCTCAAGGACGCGCACGCTGCTCTGCTACGCGCCGCCGGCACCGAGCAGTTCATGCTTGATCGCTTGGTGCTCGACGACGACATGTCGACGTGGAGCGAGTGCGCGGGGCACTCGGGAGGGTGGCCGACCTTTAATGTGCTCGTGCGAAACTAAGCTCGACGTCACTCAATTTCCCGATTGCGATAATCGCTTCGGGAGAGTTCGATGAGATCGATGGTTGTCATGTCCGCGTGCAGCTTGGCCCTTCTCGCCAGCGTGTCCGGAGCTGGGGCGCAGTCGGCCGACAAGGGGCCCGTGGTCCAGAACAGCCAAGCCATGGAGGCGGCGGACCAAGCCAGCATGATGAAGGCGCCGATTCGGCAGCAGATCCAAGATCAGATGACCAAGGCCGGCTACACCGATGTGACCGTCACTCCATCATCCTTCTACGTTCACGCCAAGGATAAGAAAGGCGATCCGGTTGCCATGGTGATCGGACCCGACTCGGTCACGGAGGTGACGGAGTTGGCGCTGCCGAAATCGGCGAGCGGCGCCGAGCCGGGCGGCGGCTCCATGTCGAAGACCAAGCCCTGACGACGACAGGCCGTTCATAAGGAGTTGAACGGCCGATTGCGCGTTGCGCCGGCGCTTGAGTTCGGTCCGAAATAGAGGCGTCGGACGGACCGTTTACAGTCCGTTGAGTGACGTTCGGGATGCTGTGGACATGTCACCCCAGATGCTCCCTCTCGCTCAGTCCGCCGACGCCCTGATAGACAAGGCGAGGCGGTGTCGCCGTCTGTCCCGGCACACCACGGACAGGCGTGCGGAGGAAGCGCTCACGGCGATGGCCGCTGAGTGTGAGGCACGGGCAGCGGAGCTGATAGCTGTCGTGCGGAGGGCGGTGGCGTAAGTTTGCGCCTGCCGTCAGGGCTTCAGCTGCATGGTCTGGACGGCGATCATCACCGGGTGAAGGTCAGCCTGCTTTGTGACAGGGTCGACGACGTCAAACGCCACATTATCCTGTCCAATGAACCCAGCTGCTGGCCGATAGGTAATTTGGCGAGCCGGTGCCGTCACCACCGGGCAGTTATCGACGTGCTTGGTCGACAGCGTGACGCTCTGCAGCAACATGACGCCGTGCGATGGCGGGCGGGCTATGCGGATTTCGGGCGCTGCGCCGGTCGAGCAGTCCTTGTGCACCACTGCGAACACGCCGAGGCGGACGTCCTTGCCGGGATCGGTGCTGATGACCTGAGGAGCCGCCGCCCCAGCCGGCGAGGCGACAACCAGGGCGGCGAGGGCGAATGCGAGGCGCATGGGCGAGATCCGGCGCGCCACGGCGGCGCGTGCACGAGGCTACCGCCGGCCCAGCCCGCTTGTCACGACCGCGCGGCGACGCGGCGCGCCTGGTGCCGGTCGGCTGCCATCAGCGCCACGAAATCGGCCGCCTCGGCGCGCGTGAGGCGCAGCTCCAGCGGCGTGCCCATCCTGGTGCGCAGCGTCACCATAAGCCTGTCCGTACCCTCGATCGGAGCGGCCGAGACGAGTTCGACGTCGAGCACGAGGCGGGGCAGGTCGGCGTCGAGCATGGCATTCCCCGGAGTGGGCGTCTTCGAGGATGCACTGCCGGTTGTTTCGCACGCGTCTGCGTCTGAGCTAAAATGTTTCACGTCTCGCCGACACGCGCCGCGGACGTCTCACGCCGTCTTCTTCGCCCTACCCCTCTTCGGCACCGGCGCGGCGGCTTCGGGCTCCGGCTGGGGCGCGGGGGCGGGCTCAGGGTCCGACATCGACTGCACCGACTTTCGACCCAGCCCCATCCCCTTGGCCAGCGCCGATCGTGCCTTGGCGTAGGCGGGCGCTACCATCGGGTAGTCGGACGGCAAGCCCCACTTGGCGCGGTAGTCCGCCGGCGTCATGCCGAGCCCGGCCAGGTAGCGCTTCATCGCCTTCAGCTTGCGGCCGTCCTCGAGGCTGACGATGTATTCGTCCGTGACGGACTTCTTGATCGGCACGGCCGGCACGAGCGGGGCGGCCGGTGCCTCGACGGGCTCGGGCTTGCCGAGCGACGCCAGCGTGTCGTGCACGGCGCGGAGCAGGTTGGGCAGTTCGCCCACCGGAACGGAGTTGTGCGCCACATAGGCGCCGACGATCTCGGCCGCCTGTTCGGTGAAGTTCTATTCCATCCGCTGTTCCTGCCCTCGGGTCGACGGCACGGCGCCGCCGTTGGGCAGAAAATGCGTCGGACGAAGCTGACGTGCAATGAAGGAGGAGGCTGACCGAGCAACTATTGCTTCAGCTTCGCGCGGTCCTGTTTGCCGGGATTGCACTCCCGGTTCGTGCCTCTGACGTAGAACTTGCCGTCCGGCGACGGATCGGTGCCCCCTCCGCATCCCGGCATGCCGTTCGACAGACCATTACCGCCGTCTGCTCCGTTGTGCTTCGGCAGGCGTTCAGCTGCCCCAGCCGTTGAGGCGATCGCCAGAGCGACGATGATGAGGGTGAGACGCATAGGGCAAGTTCCGGTGGCGTGCGCAATCAGGCGCTGGGCTGCGTAGGAGCGAGTTAGGGCGGCGCTGGGGATGGTGTCTTATCAGGGCACGACATCGACGTGCACGGTATAGTGCGACGTCCCGCTGTTCGTGTGCCCGGTCTTCTGGCTCATAGTTTCGCCGGTCCGCTCGAAAACAAACTGATCTGACCCTGTATAGCCGCGTTGCGACACATATTCGATACGATGCGGTTCCGGGATTATTACGGTTCCGTGTTGCGCTTGCTGATCTAATGTCGTGCCAGTCGTTCCACCGATATTACGCGACATACCTCGGCCGCCCGTTCTCATCGTGATGCCGCAGCGCTGCCCTGACTTGACGGTCATGTGCGCATCGGTGTCGGCGCCGAACACTGTCGAGAACGGGTCGACGTGGCAACCAGCGGCGAATGCCGGTGATCCAGAGACAGCCAGCATGGCCACGAAGCCGAAGGAGCGGAGCGACATGGGAACACTCTGATTTGAAGCAGCCTGTGTCTATTCTGAGATGGAGCTAAGCAGTTTTGCAAGCCTCCCCGCTCCAGCCCCGCGCCGTAGCCCTGGGAGTCGCCATTCCGAGCCCGCCCCGTGCTCATCCCCGCCCGCACCGCTGGCTCTGCCCGATCAACTGGCGCGAGCTGCGGCATTCGATCCGCCTCGGCCGTACCGGTCGCCGGTGCGATCGCTGCGGCCGGTCGCACGGTCAGGATATGCTGCAGCCCGACGACGGCTTGTAGTGGGACGAGGATCTGAAGGCTGTTCTGAACCAGGGAGGGTGGCCCCACCGGAGCCGTCTGCAGATGAACGGCAGGAGACTCGCGACGAGCGTGGCTCAGCCACGGCCGGGCGAGTCGACGCTCTCAGGGCCGGGAATGGCCCAGCGCCTTCGGGGTTGCGCTGCGACGGCCGGTCAGTTCGTCCGACCTTCGTTCGTACGGCCCCGCTCTACTCGGCCGCACGCCCGGCCAAGGCCGAGGCCAGCGGAGGCCGCGCCGACGACCTGCCTCTCAGGAACCGGAGAACCGGCTTCTCGACCCACAGGTGGACGCCGACTGCGACGAGGACGGAGGCCGACAGCATGGCCAGGAAGACGAGCCCA
The DNA here is from genome assembly GCF_021730615.1 of Lichenibacterium dinghuense. Taxonomy (NCBI): domain Bacteria; kingdom Pseudomonadati; phylum Pseudomonadota; class Alphaproteobacteria; order Hyphomicrobiales; family Lichenihabitantaceae; genus Lichenibacterium; species Lichenibacterium dinghuense. The sequence continues at coordinate 2,296,773 of NZ_JAJLMN010000001.1, read as the reverse complement.
TCGGGGACGGACTTCAAGATCGGAAGGCCGAAGAGCCTGATCGTCACCGACCCGACCGTCGTATGGAACAGGTACAGGACATAGGAGCACCCGCCCAGGATCCTGATCTGATCCTGGCAGGGAAGCGCCCGGCGTCTGTCGAAGCCCGTCGCACCGAAGATGACGATCGCGGAGGCTGCGAGGTAGAGGAGCGGGCTGGCGATCCCGCCCAAAGGCAGCTGTGTCGGGGAATAGTCGGACCGCCCGAGGTACCATTCCGCCGCGAGGCATGCGGCGAAGAAGGCGAGACCGGCGAGCGCGATCGTTCCGGGGCGGGACGGTCTCCAGCGGTCGGCCGCCCAGGCCGTGGCGATGCCGAGGCCGAACCCGATGTTGTAGATGTAGAAGAAGGGCATGAGGGCCTGCGGAAGCGTGCCGGAACAGGCTGTGCCGACGATCAGCACCGCCCCTTGCCAGGCGACCAACACCGCCGTTCCGATCCGCAGGTTCCAGATCGCGACCGCGAAGAGGGCGTAGAAGACCACTTCGTGCCGAAGCGTCCAGGATTGCTGTATGATCCCATCCCCGTCGGTGGGGAGCAGCAGGCCGTCGAGCACGAGGTCGGCCGCGTCGATCACACGGTGGCCGCCGAGGCCCAGAGGCGCGAGGAACCCGATGAGAAGCGGGATCCAGATGATCCAGAACACGGGATAGATCCGCGTGAAGCGCTTGACGGCGAAGGAGCCGAGCGTGCCCTTCCGCCCCAAATCCCCCCGATGGATGAAGAAGATGATGAACCCGCTGAGGACGAAGAAGAATTCGACCCCTGCGTGACCGCCCCTGAACGCCATGCCGAAGACCGGCACGCCGCGGAGGTTCACGAAAGCGAAGGAGAAATGGAAGCACGCCACCAGGACGGCGGCGACGAAGCGGCCGGCCTCGAGGCTGAGGAGGCGATGCCGCGTGTCTTCCCGAGAGGAACGCAAGTGGGGAGCCTCCGCCTGTGTGGGATGCTCGGAGCGGTCCGCCGCCGGGTTGAGGCGAACACGCCGGCGTCGGCCGCCCAAGCCTCCTGCCGGCATCCATCATAGGATCATCCTGGTCGAGAGGACCGGCGAGACACGTCCCGTCTTCCGACAGAGTTAATCTCCGCATCACGGGACAGGGGAACGGGCCGGACGCGAGCGACGGTTCCGGCGGCCGACGAGCTTGGGGCTGTTGTGAACTGGCGGCTACGTGGTCCGCCGCATGTGCGAGCGCGACCGCGCGAAGTGAGGCAGAGTCGGCGATGAGGATGGCACTGAGCCGGCGCCGTGCGGGCGCCGAGCCGCAACTGCTGCGACGCCGACGGCGACCATCACCTTCCGACAGGGATCGTTGCCGGACGTGTCCTCGCACGCCTTAACACGGTCTCACACCGTCGGCGGCTCTCCCGCTTTCAGCAGTCGAGGCCCTGGCGAAGCGCCTGGCATAGTCGGACGCGTGTCGACGCCCAGGCTCGCCGCGCGCTTCTGGCGGACGTCGGGCCACAGCGGCACGACGTGCATCTTCCGCCCGCCGCAGCGGGGGCAGACCAGCCGCAGCGATCGGCACAGGTCCAGAAACACCTCGTCGTCGGACACCCCGAGCCCATCGAGCGGCAGCGTCACCGTGTGGTGGCAGGTGTGGCCCTGCCACAGGCTGAGGCACTTGGCCGAGATGCCGATGCATCCCTGCCGGCGCACTTGGCCGAGCGTCGGCGGCGGCCCGTCGGGGCCGAGGCGCTTGCGCTTAGTGCCTTCCGACGGTCCTGTGCGAGATTCCCCGGCCCGAGCCGGCGCATCGGCTGGCAGCGGCTCGGCCGGCGGCACGACGTAGCGGATCCCGCAGCGAGCCTCGTACTGGCGCGGTTTCTCGCCGGGCTTCATCAGGGTGCAATCCGCCGCAATGAGTTCCAGGAGGCGGGCGAGCGGCACCGCGGCGCCGTAGCGCTCGGCGAGGCGCGCGAGCCGGTAACGCCCGAGGCGCGGGCACAGCGAGCATTCGACGTCGACCAGCACCAGCGGCCAGTCGACGAGGTGGCGGGGGCGCTTCGCCGCTGTCCCGAGGTTCATGGCCGCGTCTGTTTGATTACGTTACGAAATCAAATAGGGGACACGGCAGGATGGCAAGGGGTGAGATAGCCTCCCCTATCGACCGGCCACCTCTCCCGCGACAAGGCCGCGATCCGCGCCGAGCTGGAACGGCTGGCGCGGGCCCGGCGCGTCGTCACCTACGGCGAGGCCGCATCCCTGGTGGGACGCTCGGCAGCGGCGCTGATGCCTGTCCTCGCCGCGATCCGGGCCGAGGACGCGAGGCGGGGTCGGCCCGACCTGACGTGCCTCGTGGTGGCGGAGCAGGAGGGGTGTTGAAGGCGTGGGCTGTTGCGCTCATCGGTTGAAGGAGTAGCTTCCTTTGCCGGAGACTTCGCCATGCCCGACAAGCCCACCCCCGAATTCTACGACGTCATGCGGGTCGGAGAGGAAACTTACGCCGTGGTCTACGACGGCACGGACACTGTCGTCGTGCTCGACGGCGTTCCTCAGGTCGGCTTCGACATCCAGGATGCATACGATGTGGCGGAGAGCCTTGAGGCCATCAGGCACATCATGCCGAGTCGAGTCACGCGGACGGTCAACTGACCCTCACGGCGCCCGCCCCGCATTCGTCACATCGATCACCCTGTAGGGCACCCCTCCCGGCGACGCACAGCCGGAGAGGAGCAAGAGAAGGATGAGGGCGACGTAGCGCATGGGCCTGAAAACCAAAGTGCCGCACTCGGCTTCAGCTTGAACCGCGTTCGGCGTCCTCCATCCTCGTTGTAGCGATGGAGGATTGCAATGCTGCGGTTCTACTTCGATTTGTACGACGATTTATCGTCCATACCCGACGAACACGGCGAGGTCTTCGCGACGCTGGGCGAGGCCAGAGAGCAGGCCGTGGCCATCGTGCTCGACGTTTTGTCCGAAGCTCATGCCTTCCGACCTGCTCGGCACGGCTGTCGCATCCGAGGGGAGCACGGAGAGGCCTTCTGCGATGTCCGCGTGACCCTCGAGGTCATCGCTCAGCAGCCAAGCCCTGCCGCGTGACCGCGGCCCGGCCGGAGGCGCCCCGCCGGACCGCGGGCTCCGCACGGCGGCACCGCGCTCGGCTGTCAATCTTGTCACCATTCGGCGCCGCGCTATACATCTACGACGCGACGACCCGAGAATCCTTTGGGTCTCGGATGCGGAAGTTATCGGTGATTCGGGATGAGAAGCGACTGAAGTGCTTCGGGACCGTTTCCTTGAGGAATGTCAGGATCGCCTCCGCGAAGTCCTTGAATGTGGCATAGTACCGGTTGTGGGTGATGTTCTGGTGCATCACGCCCCAGAGCCGCTCGATCGGGTTGAGGTGAGGGCAGTAACTCGGGATGAAGTGAAGCACGATGCGCCGTCCCGGTTGCCTCATCCAATCCTGAACAGCACGGGCATGATGATAGCGGGCGTTGTCCAGATAGACATGGATCCGACGCATCGTCGTGTAGGCGTTCTCGATGGAGGTCAGAAGCTCGATCGTGCTTTGCGCATCGACCGAAAGCACTTCCTTCATCCGCGTCGCGCCGGTCTCCAGGTCGATCACACCATGGATGTTCATGCGATCACGGCCCGACGCCGCAGGAACCGCGACGTCGGCGCCACGCGGCATCCACACGCCCGCCGGTCGCGTCTGATGGGTCGGGTGAACGGCATCGCCGTAGACGATCGCTTCGTCGGCCCCAAGGCCGTTGCGGAGCCGCTCATGCTGCTCGATGAACGCTTCCTGCGCCGCAAGGTCGAGATGCGAGGGCACAAGGTCAGGCTTGCGCCAGACAAAATCCAGCGCCGCCATCAGCTTGATCAAACCGGATCGCGTGTACGACATGCCATACGTCGTCCGGATGTGATGACCGATCGCGCGTGTCGACGCCGGAAGCGCCTCCGTGGCCCAGGCTTTCAGGGCCGTGAGCTGCTCCACCGTCAAGGCGCGGTGCCCGCCCGCCAAGTCGAAGCGCGCCAGAGCCGGTACGCCGCCCTCGCGATAAACCTTGAACCAGCTCCGGATCGTGTCGTCGTCCAGGAGGAGAGCCTCCGAAACCTGCTCGCAACTCCAGCCCTTGTCCAACAAAAGGATCGCGTTGGCGCGCCGGGCGACCCGATGCTCCTCAAGCCCATCCCGCGCGATGCCCGTCAGCCGCGCACGATCGTCCTTGCTCAGGAAATGGCGCTTGATCATCGACACAAAACCGAATCGAAAGCGACCCCGCCGTCAACCCCGCATCCTCACGGAATCGGGCTATACAACTCTCGGATGCCCGACGCGCCCGCTCTCCGCGAGATCCTGAATGACCTCCGGGCTCTCGCTGATCGAGCTCAGAATGCCGGCTCCCCGAAGCTCCGAGCATTCATCGGCACGCTGATCCCGGTGGCACAGGCGGAGGCCGAAGCTGCGGAGCGGGGAGCTCCGGCTCGGCGGCCCGAGCAGGTAGCGCGGCGATTCGGGGAGGGGTGAGCTGAAGTCCGCCGCTACGCGAACGGGTTTTTCTTTTGCGTCACCGACGCCGCCTTCGGGACAGCCGCCCGCGCCGGTAGGTTCTTCTCGGCTTCCAGGGCAGTGATGACGCCGTCGAGCGTGGCCCGCAGCGCCCTGGCGTGGTCCAGCCCCTGGCTGTCGCGGGCGAGATCGAGGGAGCCTGACAGGCTGACGCGGTCGGTGCCGTTCTCGACCGTGAGGCCGCCGATCGTCAGCGCGCCTGCGTCGTCGGCGAAGGGTTTGAAGGCGTCGGCCATGGCGCTGCTCTCCTCAGTAGCGGCCGCGGGTCGGCGGCGGCAGGTCCGGCGCCGCGGCCTTGACGCCGGCGGGGAGTGCCGGAAACGGGTCGACGCCGGTCAGCTTCGTCAACTCGTCGATCGAGACACGCCGGTAGTCCCACCCCGGCCTGTTGTCGGCCACATAGGCGCCAGCTTGGTTCGGGACGGGGTCGTAGACGGCCTTCCAGATCCCGGTCGGGACATAGACGCGGTCCTGCAGCACGGCGATGTCGGCACCTTGGTAGAGCGGGCCCGTCACCACGTAGACCTCGCCGTCCGTCACGGCCGTATTCCGGGTCGCCTCCTCGATGGCCGACCACAGGCCCGCGTTGTTGGCGTGGTTCTGCGGGACCATGTTGGCCAGGCTGAAGCTGTCACCCTGGCTCGCCGCGTCGCCCATGTCGCCGTTCGGGGCCATGTGGCCTCGGTCGTAGCCGCTCCGGCGGTAGTCGCTCAGCTCGCTGCGGACGTCGACGGGCAGCCTTGGCTCGGGATGGAATGTGTCCACCCGCACCATGCCCCGCGCCGCCTCGATCCGGGCCGCCGTGAGGTGCTCGGCCGAGTAGACCGGCGTGCGAGTCACGCCGGAGAACAATGTGGCGAAGCCGGCGAGGCAGAGCGGATAGGTGCTGACGGCGACCTTGGGGTTCACCACACGCGGCGGGCGGCCGCCCACGAAGTCCTCCGGGCAGGCTGTGGCGGACGCTGCCGGCGCGGCGGGGCGGGGCTTCGGCACCCGGGGGTGCGCGCAGTGGAGGTGGAACGCGCAGAGCAGGGCGTCGAGCATAGGCAGATAGTCGCGCGGCGACCGGCTGACGGCAAGGCGACACAATGCTACTCCGGGTTAGAGTTGCCCGGAGTTCCGTATGCGCTTTCCCTGCCTCATCACCATCTCAATGCTGGTGCTCGCGTTACTGCTAATCACGGCCGACGCTCATCCGGGAGCGCTGGACGCCAACGGGTGTCACCGGGTCCGCAAGACTGGGCGTAGAATCTGCCACGCGGGCCACATCAGGCCCGGAGAGCATCGCCGGTACGTCGGCTTCGATGGAGCGGTGCGGCATTACAGCCATTGAGCCACTGCGGCGAGGGTTCAATCGATCAAGGCGCCGACGGACCGCTGTCATAGAGCACTTGGTCACCCTCAATCCCCATCTCCGTCCCGACCGACACGGCCGCGAGCATCTCCTCGACAACCTTTGCCAGCCGCGCCTTCTCGGCGGCGAGTTTGGTCAGGGCTTCGTGGCAGACCTCCAGCACCGGCGTGCTGGCGTGGTCGGCCCATTCCGCCATGGTGCGGCAGGTCGGGTCGGAGCGCCCGAGTTCGCGCAGCAGCTTGATGATGTCGGAGGCCTCGATTGTCACAATGGGGCGCCAATCAGGGGACGCCGTGCAGGCCCACGAGCCAGTCCTGGATACGGATGCCCCGGCCCGGCGCCGGCTCGCCGCCGTCTTCCCATGTGCCCGCGAGTAGGCGCTGGCCGTGGCGCGAGATCTCGCGCGGACGAGGGAAGCGGTGGATCGTCGCGGCTCGCCGGCTGATCCAGCTCTATCGCTTGCTGACTTTATGCTGACACGAGCCGGGAGTGGCCCAGTATTGCGTCATCTAAGTAATTGAAAACGTTGGTGGGGTGCGCAGTCGCGACAAACCTCGTCTCCGGTATCCTGCATTCCCTGCCACGCGGGAAACAGCAGGGAAAACGCGCCACCAGAGCCATCCTGGGCACGAGAGCGCGGTCGATAACCGTTCCGCGGCAGCAGGTTAGGATGCCATTTCCCTGCTTGGCGGATCAGGGAAGCTTTTCGATCGATCAGGGAATGATCTGCTGCGATCAGGGAGCGACCGCAGGCGCTCAGGTCACCCCGTATGCGGAGCACCCTTTGCCGGTATTCGGTGGTGCGACGCCGATCAGCCCGACGTCCCCGACACGATCCTGTCGTGCGTGGGTCGAAGGCAGTTTCTCAGAGCGACATCGGGATCTCGCTTGAGACCATCCTTCATGGGGACGACCTCCAGGCCAGGACGCGCCTCTCCAGAGCGGCGAGCAGCGCCGAGCTGCCGTAGCCGACCGCGCCGAGGACGATCACGCCGGCATAAAGATCGGGCGCTCTGAAGGAGCGGGCCGACAGCAGGATCCAGTTACCCAGGCCCTCGCGCGCGGCCAGCATCTCGCAGACTACGGCCAGGATCAGCGCGACCGTGAGCCCGAGCCGCATGCCGGCGAGGATGTCCGGGCCGGCGGAGGGGAGGGCGATGCGGGCGACGGTGGCCGCCCGGGACAGCTGCAGGGCGCGGGCCACCTCGTAGAGGCGGGGTTCGACCGAGGCGAAGCCGTGCACGGTCGCGAGCAGCACCGGCCAGAGCGAGCCGAAGGCGACGACGGCGAGCACCATCCCGTCCGACAGTCCGAGCACCGCGATCGCGACGGGGATCAGGGCCGAGGCGGGCAGGGGGCGCAGGAACTCCAGCAGGGGCCCGAGATAGGCCCGAAGGCGGGGCGAGGTGCCGATCACTGCCCCGAGGGCGACGCCGACCGCGGAGGCGAGGATCCAGCCCAGCACCATGCGCTCGACCGTGCCGAGGAGGTTGGCGGTGAGCGTGCCCCGCTCGAAGCCGCGCAGCAGCGCCGCCCAGGCGCGGTCCGGCCCGGGCAGAAACACGGGCGAGATGAGGCGATGGTCGGCGACCGCCTGCCAGAGTCCCACGAAGCCCGCCGCGACGATCAGGCTCGCGAGCAGCCACAGGGCGCGCCGGAGCGCCCTCACGGCCGCGCCCCCGCGGCGGCCGGCCCGAGCAGTCGCCCCTGCGCGACGCCGAGCGCCGCATTGAGGGCGAAGCCGATGAGGCCGATCCAGAGCAGGTAGGCCAGCATCAGGGCCGGCTGGAGCGCCTGCTCGGCCACCATGATGGCGTTGCCGAGGCCGCGGGGATCGGCGGCGATCTCGACCGTGACGGCCACCACCAGGGCGACGCCGACCGCGACCCGGAGCGCAACGAGGAGGCGGGGCAGGGCGGCGGGCAGCACGATCTTGACCACGCGCGCCCCGAAGGACAGGCCCAGCGCTCGCGCGACTTCCAGCAACTGCGGCTCGACGCCCGCGACGGCGGCGCGGGCCAGAATCAGGATCGGCCAAACGCAGGAGAAGGCCACAATGGCGATCTCCATGCCGGGGCCGAAGCCGAGCACCAGCAGGGCTATGGGGATCAGCGCGATCGACGGGATGGGACGGACGGCCTCGACCGTGACTTCGAGCAGCCGGTCGGCGGGGCGGCTGAGGCCGAGGAGGATGCCGAGTGCGAGGCCGACCGCACCCCCGACCACCAGGCCGAGCGCCGCGCCGTACAGCGTCTGCCCCGTGGCGGCCAGCATCGACCCATCGCGCAGCGCGCCGATGAGCGCGAACAGGACCGCGCTCGGCGGCGCCAAGGCGTCGCTGCGGAGGCCCGTCGCCCTCAGGGCCACCTCGGCGGCGAGGAGGAGCGCGGCCGGCACGGCGAGGCCCTTCAGCACGGCGTCCGGCATGGCGTCATCCTTCAGCTTGGTGGATGAAGTCGAACAGCGCGCGGCGGAGCCGCAGGAACTCCGGATGCTCCCGCGTCGCGAGTTGGTCGCGGGGCCGTGGCAGGTCGACGTCGAGCGTCAGCCCGACGCGGCCCGGGTGGGGCAGGAGGCCGATCACGCGGTCCCCGAGGTAGACGGCCTCCTCGAGGTCGTGGGTCACGAAGAACACCGTCGCGCCCGTGTCGGCGACGATGGACAGCATCTCGTCTTGCAGGCCCTGGCGCGTCATCGCGTCGAGCGCGCCGAAGGGCTCGTCCATCAGCAGGACGCCCGGCTCCTGGGCGAGGCAGCGCGCGATCTGCAGGCGCTGCTGCATGCCGCCCGACATCTGCGACGGATATTTGTCGCCCTGGCCGGCGAGGCCGACCCTGGTCAGCAGCGCGTCGATGCGGCCGGCCCGCTCCGCCCGCGGCACGCCGCCGGCTTCGAGCGCCAGGGCGACGTTGCCGGCGGCCGTGCGCCAGGGCAGGAGGGCGCGCCCGTAGTCCTGGAACACGATGGCGATGTCGCGGCGCGGCGCCGTGACCGGCCTGCCGCGGTAGAGGATGCTGCCGGCGCTCGCCCGGACGAGGCCGGCCGCGAGCCGCAGCGCCGTGGTCTTGCCGCAGCCGGACGGGCCGACGACCGACACCACCTCGCCCCGCCGGATCGTCAGGTCGAGCCCGGCGATGATGGTTCGGCCTTGGAGGTCGAGGCGGACGCCCGAGAAGGCGATCAACGGTTCGGGACCGGCGCCGCTCGGGGCACCCACGGCGGCGGGTGCTGCGAAGCCTGGAGCCCGCCCCTCGTCGATCGCCCGCGCATCCGCGGTGGCAGTCCGCGAAGAGATCCTCACGCCGCGCCCTCCGCGCCTTCGCCGTAGACGGTCGCCAGCGTCTGATCGAGGTGGCGTGCGAGGCCCTCCTGCGCGGCCTCGGCCTGCCGCGCGAGCACGAGTTCGGCGAGCGCCTCGTGCGTCTGGAGGAAGCGCTCCGGCGCCCCGAGGCGGTTCATCATCACCCGCCGGTACCGGTAGGCCTGCGCGTAAAGGTCGTCGTGGAGGGCGAGCAGCCGCGCCGAGCCGCAGCCGGCCAGGAGGGCGCGGTGGAACTGCCTGTGGCAGCGGTCGAACTCCTCCGACCCTTCCGCCATCCCCTCCGGGGCGCGCTCCAGGCAGAGCCGCAGGCGGTGGAGCGCCGCCACGATGCCGACCTCCCAGGCGTCGCCACCGCGAGCCATGGACGTGGCCAGCGCCTCGGTCTCGACGAGGACGCGCACGCGCGTAATGTCCTCGAGATCGGCGCGGCTCACGTCGGCGACGCGGAAGCCTCGCTGCCCGACGGCGGTGACGATGCCGCGCGCGACCAGCCGTGACAGCCCCTCGCGCACCGGCGTCGTGCCGATCGCGTAGGCGCCCGAGAGCGCGTGCACGCCGAGGCGGAGCCCCGGGGCCAGCGCGCCCGACAGGATGTCGCGTTCGATCAGCGACGCCGCGCGCTCGCCAAGCGTCTCCTCTGCGCGCGCTTCCCGCGCTCGGCCGACCTCGCCCGTAGATGCGGTGGCGGTCACGGGACGAGCAGCGCCTTCACATCTAGGCTGCCCTGCAGCATGTCCTGCTTCTTCATCGTATCCACCCACCAGGCGAGGCCCGGCTCGGTGAGGACCGGGTCCGACACCGAAACCTTCATGGTCCTGACGAGGTCGAGCGGCAGCTTGGTGAAGCGCGACAGGGCGGCGCGCGCCCGGTCGGGGTCGGCGTTGACGGCACTCGCGGCCTCGGCGATCGCCGCCCGGAAGTCGGCGACGGTCTTCGGGTTGGCCTCGGCCCAGGCCCGCGTCGCCGCATAGAGGATCTGCGGCTCCTTCGGCGGCACATCGGCCAGGAACTCGGCCGCCACCGTGCCGGTGCCGGCCCTGACGATCCGCCCCAGCACCGGCTCCGCCGTGACGACGGCGTCGACGGATCCCGACTTCAGCACGTCGTTCATCGTCGGGAACGTCACCTCGACGAAGGACACCTTGGCGGGGTCGACGCCGTGCCCGATGAGCCAGCGCCGGAACAGCACGTCGAGGAAGGCGCCGATGCCCGGCACCCCGACCTTCTTGCCGACGAAGTCCTGCGCGCTCTTCACGGTCTCGCCGGCCCGAACCACGGTGGCGGCCGTGTCGGCGGTCGCGGGCGAGGTGGAGGAGGCGCCCGCCACGCCCACGAGGTCGAGCCCGCCGTCGACCGCCTGCAGGAACACGGAGGGCGTCGGTCCACCGATCTGCAGCGAGCCCGACATCAGGGCCGCCGGAATGTTCGAGTTGAGGCCGATCAGGGTCAGGGTGGCATCGAGGCCGTGGCGGGCGAAGATGCCGTCCTCGACGCCGAGGGCCGCCGAAGCGCAGTCGGTGGTCGCCGTGCAGCCGATCGCGAGCGGCGTGCCGGCACGCGCCGCGATGCCGCCGGAGAAGGGACCGCCGGCGAGGAGCGCGAGGAGCGCGAGCAGCCCGGCCGGGCCCAGATGCTTGGCCATGTCGTCCTCCCTCCGGCGAGCCCTTGACAGCGAGCCCTTCCGCGTTTCTGCATAGAAGCGCAAAATATATATATTCGCAAGGGAGGACGGGGATGACGAAGCTGGCGACCTATCGCCGGGGCGGCGAGATCCGTATCGGGATCGTGCACGGGCCGGACGACCGCCTGTTCGACCTCGCCGCCGCGGCCGGGCGGGCCGGGGACGGCGCACACCCGTTCGGATCGATGCTGGACCTCATCGACGCCGGCCCGGCAGGCCTCGACCGGGCGCGGCGCCTGTTCGACGATCGGGGGCGGGACGAGGACCTATCGGCGGAGCTCCGCGACGTCGAGCTCCTGGCGCCCGTGCCGGAGCCGCGCCAGATGCGCGACGGCATGAGCTTCGAGACGCACATCCGCCAGTCCGGGCGCGGGGCGATGCACCTCGCCGCGGGGGACGACGCGGAGGCCCGCGCACGGATCGATGCCGAGCCGCTGCCGCCGCTGGCCGACGTGTACCGGCAGATGCCGATCTACTACATCACCAACCGGCTCATCGTGCGGGGACCGAACACCACCGTGCGCTGGCCGCGCTACAGCCGCGTGATGGACTACGAGCTGGAGTTCGGGATCTTCCTCAGCCGGACGGGCACGGACATCTCCGCCTCCGCGGCGCGGGACCACGTCTTCGGCTACACGATCTTCAACGACTTCTCGGCCCGCGACCAGCAGATGCGCGAGATGGCCGGCCGCCTCGGTCCCGCGAAGGGCAAGAGCTTCGACGGCGCCAACGTGCTCGGCCCCTGGATCGTCACGCCCGACGAGATCGGCGATCCCTACGACCTCGCCATGACGGCGCGAGTCAACGGCGAGACCCGCTGCACCAACCGCACGCGCGACATGCTGTTCTCCTTCGAGGAGATCATCGCCCACATGTCGCGGGACGAGACGCTGTTCGCCGGCGAGTTCATCGGCTCGGGCACGGTGGGGAATGGCTGCGGCCTGGAGACGGGCCGCTTCCTCGAACACGGCGACGAGATCGAACTGGAGGTCGAACGGATCGGCGTCCTCAGGAACAGGGTCGAGCGCCAGAACTGAAGCCGGAGCTGAAGGGAGAACACGCCATGGCCCGCAGGATCATCGACCTCTCGGTCCCGCTCGCGAACGACATCCCGGCGGATCCGCCGATCCAGAAGCCCTCGATCGAGTACATCGACCACAGGGCCTCGCTGCCCGGCCTGCTCGGCTTCTTCCCGGGCCTGAAAGGAGAGGATCTGCCCGACGGCGCCGGCTGGGCGGTGGAGCGCGTCGCCATCTCGACCCACAACGGCACCCATCTCGACGCGCCCTGGCATTACCACCCGACCATGAACCGGGGGGAGAGATCCATGACGATCGACGAGGTCCCGCTAGACTGGTGCCTGCAGCCCGGGGTCAAACTCGACTTCCGGCACTTCCCGGACGGCTACGTCGCCACCCCGGCGGACGTTGAGGCAGAACTCAAACGCATCGGCCACGCGCTCAGCCCGCTGGAGATCGTCGTCGTCAACACCGCGGCGGGCCTGCGTTTCGGGCAGGACGACTACGTCGCGAGCGGCTGCGGCATGGGCTACGACGCGACCATGTACCTCCTCGACCGCGGCGTGCGGGTGACGGGCACCGACGGATGGAGCTGGGATGCGCCCTTCGTGCACACGGCGAAGAAGTATGCCGAGACGGGCGACGCCTCCCTGATCTGGGAAGGGCACAAGGCCGGGCGCCACACCGGCTACTGCCACATCGAGAAGCTGCACAACCTGGAACAGCTGCCGGCGACGGGCTTCACGGTGAGCTGCCTGCCGGTGAAGATCGAGCGGGCCTCCGCCGGCTGGTGCCGGGCCGTCGCCATCATGGACGCGGACTGATCCGCGATCAGGCTGAACAAGCCGGATCGCGGATCGGAAGACCGCGCGGCGCTTCCCGCGAAGCCCGTCCTCGCATCGCGAAGCGGTCGAACCGGGACGGCATGACGCGCCCGACTGGACGGCTCTCGCCGGGCCTCGTTCATTGCCCCGCCAGGAAGGGTTCGACCGCGGCGAGGAAAGCCGCCGGGTCCTGAAGCTGGGGCACGTGGGCACAGCCGTCGAGCACGGCGAGTCGGGCATCCGGCAGCAGGGCGGCGAGTTCCTGGGACATGGCCGGCGGCGTCGCCTCGTCCTGCCCGCCGACCAGCACGAGCACCGGGACGCGAACCTGCCCGGCTTCCGCCCTGAGGTCGAGCGTCGCCAGAGCATGGCAGGCCGCGACGAGCACGTCCGGAGCGGTTCGGAGAAAGGCGGCGCGCCGCCCCGCCATCAGGTCCGGATGCGTGTCCTGAAACTCGGGCGCGAAGAGGCGGCGCATGGCGACATCGGCGATCTTCGCCGGCCCTCCCGCCTCGACGCCGGCCGCCATGGCGCGGAAGGCCTGACGTCCGGGTTCGGAGAAGCACGCCCCGCAGTCGGCCAGCACGAGGCCGCGCACGAGGCCGGGATGCCGGATGGCCATCTGCAGCGCCACGAACCCGCCGTAGCCGTTCCCCAGCACGACGGGAGTTTCGCCGCCCCGGTCCCGCAGCGCGTCGGCCATGCGGTCGGCGACGGCGGCCAGGCCGCCCGGAACGGGTGATGACGCCCCGAAGCCGGGCAGCTCGGGCAGGTGGACGGCGAACCGCTCGGACAAAGGTCCGCGCACGGCGGCGAAGCTGTCCCGATCCGCGAGGAGCGAGTGGAACAGCCAGAGCGGCGGCCCCTCGCCACTGAGCGAAACCGACACCGTGCCCCGCGCAAAAACCTCGTCCATTCCGCTCTCCTGATCGACAGGGAACCCCCGCTGCCAGCGACGATAGGCTGGAAGCGCACGATGCGGAAGTCGTGCATTTCACTTGACGTGATATTTCAGCAATGCCATTTTGCATCCTGTATGAACGACAAGCCATCCTCCCTCCGCGACAACGTCTACGCCGCCATCCGGTCCGAGATCCTTCTCTGCCGCCTAGCGCCGGGGGAGGACATGCGGGAGGCCGACCTCGCAGCGCGCTTCGAGGTCAGCCGCCAGCCGGTCCGCGAGGCGCTTCTGCGGCTCGAACAGGAGCGGCTCGTCACGGTGCTCCCGCGGCAGGGTTACCGGGTCAACGCCGTGTCAGTTTCGGACGCCCGCGACCTCCTGCGCTTTCGCCAGGCGCTGGAGCCGGCCTGCGTCGCCGAAGCCTGTGAGGCTGCCTCGGCGGAGACACTCGACGGGCTCGACGCCTTCCGCAGCTTCGCGGATGACAGCGAGCACGACGCCTTCATCGCCTATAACCGCGACTTCCACGCCGCCCTCGCCGCCGCGAGCGGGAACCGCCGCATGGCCCGTGCGGCGCGCGAACTCATCGAGCAATCGGACCGGCTGACCCGGGCGAGCCTGTCCGGCATCCGGGGCCGCGACCCCGCGCAACTCGTCGCCGAGCACGTCGCCATCATCGACGCCGTACAGGCGCGGGACGCCCGTACCGCTGCGCGCTTGGTGCGGGACCACGTCGCCAAGGCAGAAAAACGGATCCTGGCGGCGCTGTCGCGCGCCGCCATCGTGAACTGACGTGACCCGCGTCCCGCGCACCCGCCGGACGCTCGAACGACAATAAGGGAGGACAGCATGAACGCGCTCGACAAGGCGGCCGGACGGGTCGAGGAGCACGGCAACTTCGTGGACGGTGCCGAGATCGAAGCCGGCACGGGCGAGATGATCGACGTCCGCAATCCGGCGACTGGCGTGGTTATCGCCCGGATCCCGAACAGCGGCCCGGACGACGTCGACCGCGCCATGAAGAGCGCACGGGCCGCCTTCGAGGGTCGCGAGTGGGGCGGGATGGACATCCGCGCCCGCGCCCGCCTGGTGAACCGCATGGCTGACGCCTTCGAGGCCAACCTCGACGCGCTCTACCGGCTGGAAACGCTCAACAACGGCCGGCCCGTCAATGAGACGCGCGCCCAGCTCGCGCGCCTGCCCGACTTCTTCCGCTACTTCGCCGGCCTCGCCCTCGCGCGCCGCGACAGCGTCATCCCGGTCGAGGGACCGTACCTGAACTACACGCTGCGCAAGCCCATCGGCGTCGTCGCGAACTGCACGCCCTTCAACCATCCGCTGATGATCATGTGCAAGTCGCTGGCCGCCGTGCTGGCGACAGGCTGTACCACCGTGGTGAAGCCGTCCGAGTACACGCCCCTGACAACGCTCAAGCTCGCGGAGATCTTCAGCGAGGCGGGTCTGCCGAAGGGCGTGTTCAACGTGGTGCTGGGGCTCGGGCCCACCACGGGCAAGCACCTGGCCGAGCACCCCGACATCAACAAGCTCGTGCTGACCGGTGGCACCGAGGCGGGGCGCATCGCCGGCGCTGCGGCGGCGCGCGTCTTCGCCCACCAGACGATGGAACTCGGCGGCAAGACCCCGGTCATGGTCTTCGACGACTTCGACGTCGACCAGGCGGTGAACTACGCGGCCTTCGGCGCCTTCATCGGGGCGGGCCAGACCTGCGTCTGCGCGAGCCGCCACATCGTCCAGGCCTCGGTCTACGACGAGTTCGTGGAGAAGCTCGCGGCCAAGGCCAAGTCGATCCGCATCGGCGACCCCTTCGACCCCTCGACCCAGCTCGGCCCCGTCATCTCGGGCAGGCAGCGCGACCGCGTGCTGAGCTACGCGGGCTACGGCAACGGCGAGGGCGCGCGACTGGTGGCCGGCGGCATCGCCGCGACCGTGCCGGGCCACGAGGGCGGCTACTTCGTCGAGCCCACCGTCTTCGCCGACGTGTCGGCGAACATGCGCATCTTCCAGGAGGAGGTGTTCGGCCCCTTCACCTCAGTCACACGCTTCGAGACCGAGGAGGAGGCGCTGCGCCTCGCCAACGACTCGCCCTTCGGCCTTGCCGCGGCGGTCAGGACGCGCGACGTCGCCCGCGCCCACCGCGTCGCCGGGGCGGTCAAGGCCGGCATCGTGTGGATCAACGACCACCATCGCCTCGACCCCGCGTCCCCGTGGGGCGGCGTCGGCGACAGCGGCATCGGCAGGGAGTTCGGCACCGAAAGCTTCGACGACCACTTCGAGGTCAAGAGCGTGATGCTCGGCACCGCCGACCGCCGCGACTTCGACTGGTACCGCGACACGGCGGGCCAGGGGCGCCTCAACTGACATCTGGAGGCGCGGGGAAGGACCTCCTCGCGCCGCCCGGCACCCCAACCGGAGAGCC
Source organism: Lichenibacterium dinghuense (assembly GCF_021730615.1). NCBI lineage: Bacteria > Pseudomonadati > Pseudomonadota > Alphaproteobacteria > Hyphomicrobiales > Lichenihabitantaceae > Lichenibacterium > Lichenibacterium dinghuense. The sequence continues at coordinate 2,280,666 of NZ_JAJLMN010000001.1, read as the reverse complement.
GGCCCGCGCCAAGACGGGTGCCTCCACTACAATCTGACGGGAGGACATCGTCATGACGGACGCGGTGAACGCAGGGGGCCGCCTGGACAGGCTGCCCATCGGCAGGTTCCACCACCGGATCATCTGGCTCATTGGCGTCGGGATGTTCTTCGACGGCTTCGACATCTACACGGCCGGCACCGTGCTGGGGGCGACGTTGAAGGGCGGGTTCTCGACGATGGGGCAGAACGCCCTGTTCGTGTCGGCCACCTTCGTGGGCATGATGGTCGGCTCGTTCATGACGGGCTTCCTCGGCGACCGGTACGGCCGTCGCTTCACCTACCAAGCCAACCTGCTCGTCTTCGGCCTCGCCTCGCTGGCGGCCGCCTTCGCGCCGAACATGGAAGTGCTGATCGTCCTGCGCTTCGTCATCGGCATCGGGCTCGGGGCCGAGAACGTCGTCGGCTACTCGACGCTGACCGAGTTCGTGCCGGCCCGGTCGCGCGGCCGTTGGCTGGGACTCATGGCCGTGTTCGTGGTAACGGGCCTGCCCATCGCCTCGCTCGTCGGCTGGCTGATCATCCCGGCCTTCGGCTGGCGTGCCATGTTCGTCATCGGCGGGCTGGGCGGCCTCGTCGTCTGGTACGCCCGCAAGAGCCTGCCCGAGTCGCCGCGCTGGCTCGAAAGCGTCGGTCGCACCGACGAGGCTGAAGCCTTGCTCACGGCCATCGAGCGCGAAGCCGAGGCGGCGACGGGTCCGCTCCCCCCGCCAGCCCCCGTTCTGCCCGTAGGAGTGCCGGCGAGCCTCGGAACGCTGTTCGCGCCGCCGCTGCTGTCGCGCCTGCTGGTCGGATGCCTGTGCTTGGTGGTCATCAACACGGTGCTTTACGGTTTCGTGGCCTGGCTGCCGACCTTCTTCGTCAAGCAGGGGCTCAGTGTCGCGCAATCGTCCGGCTTCGCGCTGCTGATGGGCCTGGGTGCCCCGGTCGGTTCCGGCATCGGCGCGCTGACCGCCGACCGGTGGGGGCGCAAGCCGACTATCATCGGCGCCTCGCTGCTGGCCTCCGCCCTGGCCATCGTTTACCCGGCGGTGTCCGACCCCGTGGCGCTGACGCTGGTCGGCTTCGCCCTGACGATCCCGATCTACGTGCTCGTGGCCCTGCTATTCGGCATCTACATCCCCGAGCTGTTCCCGACCGAGGTGCGGCTGCGCGCCTCCGGGCTCTGCAACACGCTCGGCCGCGGCGCCACGGTGGTGACGCCCTTCCTCGTGGTCTGGCTGTTCAACGCTTACGGTGTCGCCGGTGTGCTCGACCTGATGATCGGGCTGCTCGTGATCCAGAGTGTTGTCGTGTTGTTCTTCGGGATCGAGAGCCGCAACCGCCGCCTCGAAACGCTGCGGGACGACGGCGCGCCGGCCACCCTGATCATTCCCGCGACGCTCGGTGGTATCGGCGGGGAAATATCCCGACGTCCGTGATGTGCCGTTCTCGAAAGAAGACCTCAAGGGTGCGGCGGCATGCAGGCCCGACCGGGTTTGAGTCGAGCGGCGACATAGGAATTTGTTCGACGGCGCTGCCGCATCATCTTTGTTGATGAGGGGGATCAGGAACGATCATTTCGTGCGCGGGGGGGGCTCACGATAGGTCGAGGTCACCTTACCGGCGCGGCGGAGAGCTGCGCGGCGTAACGCATCCGGCGTGTGCAGTCGTCCGCATCCCGGGACGTCAGGAGTGATCATGTCGAGCCTTTCCCTGGCTGTGTCGGACAGGATCGCCGAAGCTTGCCTTTCTGAAGGCGTCGCGCGCGGCTTCGCACCCCTGACTGTCGTGGTCCTGGACGCGGGTGGGCACGTCAAGACGGCCAAGCGGAGCGACGGCTCGGGAATCCTGCGCTTCGAGATCGCCCTGGGCAAGGCATGGGGAGCGCTGGGCATGGGCCTGCCATCCCGTGCGCTGGCCGAGAGAGCCGCGTCCGCACCGGTGTTCTTCGGGGCGCTCGCGGCTGCTTCCTCCGGGCGGATGATCCCGGTCCCCGGCGGCGTGCTGGTGCGGCAGGACGGGGAGATCGTGGGCGCCGTCGGCGTCAGCGGAGACACGTCGGACAACGACGAGACCTGCGCCGTCGCAGCCATCGCCGCGACGGGCCTGGAGCCCGACTGCCGGGTGCGCTGAGGAGCGCGACGACCGGGACCATGGGAGGGAAGCGATGGCACGATATCTGAAGCGCGGCCGGGACGCGGAGGCCGCAGCCGCCGCAGATGCCGCGACGCGGGCCACGGTGGAAGGCATCCTGGCCGACGTCGGCGCACGGGGCGACGCGGCCGTGCGCGACCTGTCGGCGAAGTTCGACCGCTGGTCGCCGGACAGCTTTCGCCTGTCGGAAGGCGAGGTGGAGCGGGCCCTGTCGCGGGTGTCCGCCCGCGACCTCGACGACATTCGCTTCGCCCAGGACCAGGTGCGGAACTTCGCGCGGGCCCAGCGCGCCTCCATGGCGGACGTGGAGGTCGAGACGCTGCCGGGCGTCGTGCTCGGCCACAGGCACATCCCCGTCGCGGCGGTCGGCTGCTACGTCCCCGGCGGCAAGTATCCGATGGTGGCCTCCGCGCATATGAGCGTGGTCACCGCCAAGGTGGCGGGGGTGGGGCGCGTCGTCGCCTGCGCGCCGCCCTTCGGCGGGGAGCCTCACCCCGCGATCGTCGCCGCCATGCACCTCGGGGGCGCCGACGAGATCTACGTGCTCGGCGGCGTCCAGGCCGTCGCCGCCATGGCGCTCGGGACGGAAACGATCGCCCCGGTCGACATGCTGGTGGGTCCGGGCAACGCCTTCGTGGCCGAGGCCAAGCGCCAGCTCTTCGGGCGCGTCGGCATCGACCTCTTCGCCGGTCCGACCGAGACCCTGGTGATCGCCGACGACAGCGTCGACGGCGAGATCTGCGCGACCGACCTCCTGGGCCAGGCGGAGCACGGCATCAACTCGCCCGCGGTCCTGCTGACGACCTCCGAGAAGCTCGCGCGCGACACGATGGCGGAGATCGAGCGTCAACTCGGCACCCTCGGCACGGCCGACCTCGCGGGCCGGTCCTGGGCCGACTACGGCGAGGTGATCGTCTGCGCGGACGACGAGGAGATGGTGCGCGAGGCCGACCGAATCGCCTCGGAGCACGTCCAGGTGATGACGCGCGACCCGGACTTCTTCCTCGCCCGCATGACCAATTACGGAGCGCTGTTCCTCGGGCCCCGCACCAACGTGGCCTACGGCGACAAGGTCATCGGCACCAACCATACGCTGCCGACCCGCAAGGCCGCGCGCTACACCGGCGGGCTCTGGGTCGGCAAGTTCCTCAAGACCTGCACCTACCAGCGAGTCACGACCGACGCCGCGAGCGCGGCCGTCGGCGAGCGCTGCGCGCGCCTGTGCCGGCTCGAGGGCTTCGTCGGCCACGCCGAGCAGGCCGACATCCGCGTGCGGCGCTACGGGGGCCGGAACGACGGGTGAAGGTCTCCGCGGTCGGGAACGGAAGGGCAGGGCGATGAGGCTGCACCACAGGATCGAGGGGGACGGGCCCTGGGTCACGCTCGCCCATTCGCTGGCGAGCAACCTCACGCTCTTCGACGACCTCGCGGCGCGGCTGGCCCGGCGCCACCGCGTGCTGCGGCTCGACCTGCGCGGGCACGGCGCGAGCCCCGCCCCGAACGGGCCCTACGCGATGGCGGAGCTTGCGGGGGACGCGGCTGAGCTCCTCGACGGGCTCGGGGCCGCCGGGACGGCTTGGGTCGGGGTGTCGCTCGGCGGCATGGTCGGGCTGACGCTGGCGCTCGACCGCCCCGACCTCGTCGCCCGCCTCGTCGCTGCCGACACCACCGCCGGCTATCCGGAAGCCCTGCACGCCGGCTGGCGGGCCCGCATGGACGCCGTCCGCGCCGGCGGGACGGAGGCCGTCGTCGACGGCACCCTCGCCCGCTGGTTCACGCCGGAGTTCCGTGCTGCGAACCCGGGGCTGGTGCGCCGCTTCGCGGAATCCATTGCGGCCACGCCGGCCGAGGGCTTCCTCGGTTGCTGCGAGGCCATCCTGGGCTACGACATCGCACCCTGCCTCGCGCGGATCGCATGCCCGACCCTGGTCGTGGTCGGCGAGGCCGACGAGGCGACGACGCCCGCCATGGCGCGCGCCCTCGCCGACGGCATCCCTGGCGCGGCCCTGTCGGTCATCCCCGCGGCGGCGCATCAGGCCTGCGCCGAGCAGCCGGAGCTGTTCGCGCGGACCGTGGAGGGCTTCCTCCAGGCGGCGTGAGGCTCCTTGACCTCTCGAGGGTCGCCGTCGGGCCGCAATCAGGGAGCGCAGCCTGCGCCCGCATCGTCCCAGCGCGCGTTGAGCCGCCGCCCCTCCTCGACGAGGCGCGCCAGGAAAGCATCGGCCGGGGGGGACAGGGTGCGGTGGGTCGGCTCCACCACCACGAGATCCAGCTTGAGGACCGGCGCCGAGAGCGGGTTGATGACGAGGTTCTCGGGTTCCGCGTCGCCCGCCATCATGATCCCGGGCAGCACCGCCACCCAATCGGAGCGGCCGACCAGATCCAGCGTCCCCAGCATGGCGTCGAGCTCGATCAGGCGTTCGATCTTGACGCCGTTGGAATCGAAATAGCGGTCGATCGTCATCCTCCGCGTGTTGACGCGGCTCGGCACCACCAATCGGAGCGGCCCGAGGTCGCGGGCGCGGACCGGGTCGAGGCTGCGGCGGCCGGCATGGCTCTTCGAACCGACCAGCACCTCGGGCGTGGTCAGGTAGTGGCGGCTCCGGAGCCCCACGAAGCCGGCCGTCGCGGGCAGGACGGCGAAGTCGAGCTCGGCCGCCTGGACGAGCTTGGTCAGCGTCCCGCTGTAGCCCTCGACGATGCGCAGCGACACGTTGGGATGGGCGTCGCTGAAGGCGGCCAATGCGGGCGCCAGGACACAGCGCGTCATCGTCGGCATCAGGCCCACCACCACGTCGCCCGCGAGGCCCGTCGCAAAAGTCTGGGCCACCTTGGTGGCGGCGTCATGGGCGCGGAGCACGTCCAGGGCGCAGCGGTAATAGCTGTCGCCGGCGGGCGTCGGCGTGATGCGGCCCTTGTCGCGCGTGAACAGGTTGATCCGAAATCGCTCCTCCAGCTTGCGGATGTGCTGGGACACGCCCGACTGCGTCGCGTTCTCGCGCTGGCCCGCCGCCGTGAACGACCGCTCCTCATAGGCAGCGACGAAGAGCCTGATGTCTTGAAGCGTCCCAACCATCGCAGTCTACCCGCGGCTCATCCGATTTTCTGATGCAGATAAGAAGAAACAATCATTTTTCGTTCCTCGGCATGGCGCCTAGCTTGCCGCCATGACGATGACATCCCTTCCCCTCGACCAGGCCGGCGCCGACCCGCGCCTCCTCCGGAACGCGCTCGGGCGTTACGCCACCGGCGTGACCGTGGTCACGACGCAGATGGACGGCCGATATGAGGGGCTCACGGCCAACTCCTTCACCGCGGTGTCGCTCGACCCGCCGCTGGTCCTGTGGAGCCTTCGCCTGCTCGCCCCCTCGCTGGAGCGCTTCAAGAGTTCGGGCCATTTCGTCGTCAACGTCCTGTCGAGCCGGCAGACCGACGTGTCCCGCCATTTCGCCACGCCGCGGCACGACAAGTTCGAGGGCGTGGACTTCAGCCCCGGCATCGGCGGCTGCCCCATGCTCGACGCGAGTCTGGCCATCTTCGAATGTCGGACCGAGAGCACGATCGAGGGCGGCGACCACGTGATCTTCGTCGGGCGGGTGGTCAGGGCGCATTACCGCGATGGCGATCCTCTGGTCTTCGCCGGCGGCCGTTACGGCACGCACCTGCCGCTGTCCGCCGACGCGTGACACCCCGCGATGGCGGCCGCGAGCCCGCCTTCCCATGCCGGCCGCGGGCCGACTCCTGAGGAAACCAACAGATGATCGATGCTGCCGTCGTCGGGCTCGGGTGGTGGGGCCAGCACATCATCCGGCGTATGGCCGGATCCGAGGTTCTGCGCATCGTCAGGGCCGTCGACCGGGACCCCGCCCGCGCCGCGTTCGCGGCCGAGCACGGCGTCGGCTTCGCGTCCGACCTGTCGGAGGTGCTGTCCGACCCTGGGATCGGGGCCGTCATCCTGGCGACGCCGCACGCGCTCCACACGGCGCAGGTCGAGGCCGTTGCGCGGGCCGGCAAGCACGTGTTCTGCGAGAAGCCGCTCGGCCTCGCCCGCGCCGACGCTGAGCGCTCCGTCGCGGCTTGCCGCGATGCGGGGGTGATGCTGGGTATCGGCCACGAGCGGCGTTACGAGGCGGCGATCGGCGAAGCCCGGCGCCTGCTGCGCGAAGGGGCCATCGGCACGATCATGCACGCCGAGGCGAATTTCAGCCACGACAAGCTCGCGCATGTGCCCGAAGGCGATTGGCGGGCCTCCCCCCGCGACGCGCCCGCCGCCGGCATGACGGCCATGGGCATCCACCTCACCGACCTCTACCTCGACCTGATCGGGCCCGTCGCCGAAGTCTATGCCGCGACCGCGAGCCGCGTCGCCTACCGCCACACGGGCGACGTCATCTCGGTGCTGATGCGCTTCGCGTCCGGGGCGACGGGCTACATTAACGCCATCCTGGTGACGCCGATGTACATCGGCCTGACGATCTTCGGCTCCGAGGGCTGGATCGAGATCCGCAACCACACCCACCCCGACACGCCGGGCCCGACGAGCTTCACCCTTCAGCGCCGCGATGGCAGCCGCGAAACGCGCGACTATCCCTGGACCGACACGGTGCGGGCCGGGCTCGAAACCTTCGCACGGGCCGCCGAAACGGGGTCGCCCTACCCGTTCACCGACGGGCAGAAGGTCGGCAACGTCGCCGTGCTGGAAGCCGTGTGCCGCTCGGCCGCGGAGAACCAGCCCGTCGCGGTCGAAGCCTGACGCCGCTCGACACCGGCCCCCGCGCCTTCCGGAGACCACCATGCCGCGCCTCGACGACATCGATCCCGCGACGCTGCCGCCCGAGGGGCGCCGCGTCTACGACGCCATCCTGGCGGGTCCGCGGGGTGTCGTGGAGGGGCCGCTCCGCGTCTGGGTCAACAGCCCGGGCCTGGCCGACAAAGCGCAGGCGCTGGGCGCCTTCTGCCGCTACGGCACGAGCCTGCCGGCCCGCCTGTCCGAACTCGCCATCGTGGTCACCGGCGCGCATTGGCGGGCCGGCTTCGAATGGGCCGTCCACGCCCCGATCGCGCTGGCGGCCGGGCTCGATCCCGAGGTCGTCGAGGCGATCCGGCTCGGCCGGGAGCCCGGCTTCGCCGCCGCGGACGAGCGCGCCGTCTACCGCTTCGCCGTCGAGCTGCTGCGCGACCGTCGCGTTTCCGACGAGACTTTCGCGGGCGCCGTCGCGGAGCTGGGCCGCGTCGGCGTCGTCGACCTCGTCGGCGTGCTCGGCTACTACGGCCTGATCTCCATGACGATCCAGGCCTTCGAGGTTCCCTTGCCCGCCGGTGCTCCCGAGCCGTTCACGGCGCCGTGACGGCGCCGTCGGCGGGTCGGTGGCGCGTCCGCCAGAACGAGGGCAGCGCGGCCCCGTCCCGCGCGTCCCAGCCCGCCGAGGCAGCCTCGTCGTAGACCGCCAGCGTGGCTTCGGCGAGCGGCAGCCTGGCTCCGAGGGATCCCGCTTCGGCCACCATGGTGCGGAGGTCCTTCCGGATCGATGCCACGTCGAAGGTGGTCGCCGGTGCACCCCCCGCCAGCGCCTCGGCGATGGCCGGCCCTCGCCCCTTCAGCACGTTGGCGCCTCCGGACGTCTCGGAGAAGAAGCCGACCAGCCATCCGGGATCGAGGTCGAGGTGGCGGCACAGTGTCAGGGCCTCACCGAGCGCTTGGTAGAAGACGAGCAGGGGTAGGTTGATGGCGAGCTTCATGCTGGCGCCGGATCCGACGGGGCCGACATGCTCCACCCGGCGGCACAGCGCGTCGAGCACGGGGCGGGCCCGCGCTACGTCCTCGTCCGTTCCTCCGGCGAGGCCGAGCAGGCTGCCGCTCCGCGCCGGCCCGACGCTCCCCCCGACGGGGCATTCCACGAAGGCCCCGCCGCGCTCGGCCACGGACCGGGCGAGCGCGACCTCGACCTCCGGGCGTACGGTGCTCATCTCGATCACGAGCTTGCCGGCCAGCGGCGCCGACAGGACGCCGTCCAGCCCGTGATAGCAGGCCTCGATCGCGGCGGCGTCGGTCAGCATGGATATGATGACCTCGACCCCGTCGGCGAGCGCGCGCGGACTCGCGGCCTCTTCGCCCACGCTTCCATCCAGCCGACCGGGCGTACGGTTCCATCCCACGATCACGTGCCCGGCCTCATGCAGCCTTTCGGCCATAGCCTGCCCCATCCGGCCGAGTCCTATGATTCCGACGTGCATCGATCACTCCGCTATTTATCTATCGATAAAAAACGATATCATGCTCCGTAAGCACGACAAGCGCGATCACGGCGCGTCACGGGACAGCGGGAGGCGGGGCCATGAAGGGCAGCATTGGGATCATCGGCCTCGGCATCATGGGAGGTGCGATGTCCCGCAACCTCGTCGCCGCGGGCTGGGATGTGGTCGGCTTCGATGTGAGCGAGGCGCGTCGCGCGGAGGCCGAGGCGGACGGGGTGGCTCCTGCGGCGGACGTCGCTGACCTGGCCCGGCGCGCGCCGCTCATCCTCACCAGTCTGCCGAGCGCCGCAGCCGCGGCCGCGACGGCGGCCGCGGTGGTGGCATCTGGGGCCGAGGGGCGGGTCGTCGCGGACGCCAGCACCCTCGCGCTCGAGGACAAGCTCGCCTTCGCGCACGTCCTGTCGAGGGCCGGCCACCGCCCGCTCGACTGCCCCGTCTCCGGCACGGGCGCCCAGGCCAAGGTGAAGGACCTGGTCTTCTACGCGAGCGGCGAGGCGGCCGCGGTTGCGGAGATGATGCCCGCCTTCGCCGACCTCGCGCGCGAAGCCCACGACCTCGGCGCTTTCGGCAACGGGACGCGCATGAAGCTCGTCGCCAACCTCCTCGTGGCGATCCACAACGTGGCTTCGGCCGAGGCCATGGTGTTGGGCATGCGGGCCGGGCTGGACCCGCACCAGATCGTCAAGCTCGTCGGAGCCGGCGTCGGCAACTCCCGCGTCTTCGCGTTGCGCGCGCCCATGATGGCCGAGGATGTCTACGAGCCCGCGACGATGAAAGTGTCGACGTGGCAGAAGGATATGGACGTCATCGGGCGCTTCGCGGCCGAACTCGGCGTCGACGCTCCCCTCTTCAAGGCGAGCGCCCCGGTCTACGACGACGCACTCGCGCGCGGCTTCGCGGACCTCGACACGGCGGCCGTGTGCCGCGTCCTCGAAGCCCGTGCCGGGATGGCACGTCGGGCGGAAGGCGGCACAGCCATCACGCAATCTGATCGGGCGGGCGCGATCATATAATTTGTACGCGCGAAGCCCGCTTCTACGGTGGTGGCAGGTCGGAAGCAGCCCCCGGATCCCCGGTGGGCCACGATGAGGACGCGGACGCCAAAAGGCGCCGCGCATGTCGGGGGAGGACACCATGACCACACGCCGCCAGATCCTCAAAGGCGGACTCGCCGCGGGCGCCGTCGTGGCGATGCCGGCGGTGCTGCGCGCGCAGGCCGAGCCGTTTCGCATCGGGCTGCTCACGGTCCGCACGGGGCCGCTGGCGCAGGGCGGCCTGCAGATGGAACAGGGCCTCGCGACCTTCCTGAAGGAGAAAGGCTCCACGCTCGCCGGCCGTGCCGTGGAGCTCATTGCGGCCGACACAGGCGGAAACCCGGCGGGCGCTCGCACCAAGGCGCAGGAACTCGTCGAGCGCAACAAGGTCGGCGTCATCCTGGGGCCGCTCGCCGCCTTCGAATTGCTGGCCGTCACGGACTACGTCCGCGCCCGCAAGGTTCCGCTGATCAGCCTCGCGGCGGCGGAGGACGTCACGCAGCGGCATGTCAACCCATGGGTGGTCCGCCCGGCCGCGAGTTCGGGCCAGTGCTCGCACGTCATGGCCGACTACGCCCTGAAGGAGATGCACCTCAAGCGCGTGGCGACGATCTCCGAAGACTTTGCCTTCGGCTACGAGCAGGTGTCCGCGTTCCAGCGCGTCTTCGAGGACGAGGGCGGCAAGGTGGTGCGCAAGCTGTGGCCGCCGCTGAACGCCCCGGACTTCACGCCCTTCATCGCCCAGATCGGTCAGGTCGACGGCGTCTTCACGGGCTTCGCAGGCTCGAACCCACTGAAGTTCCTGCGCGCCTACGCTGACGTCGGCCTCAAGGGCAAGGTGCCGGTCACCGGCGGGTGGACGGCCTTCGACGACGCGCTGCTGAAAAGCTTCGGAGACGAGGCCGTCGGCGCCTATTCGTCGACTTTCTACACCTCCGACTACGGGTCGGACAGCAACAAGCGCTTCGTCGCGGCGATGGACAAGGATTACGGCGTCGTGCCCGGCGCATACTCGGCCGGCATGTATATCGCCGGTCAATGCGTCGAGGGTGCCATCGCCAAACTCGGCGGCAAGACGGATGACAAGGACGCCTTCATGGCGGCCCTGAAGGGCCTTTCCCTGACCGATACGCCGCGGGGGCCCTTCACCTTCGACACATACGGCAACGTGGTGGGCGATGTCTTCGTGAGGCGCTGCGAGCGGCAGGGCGGCAAGCTCGTCAACGCCACCGTCAAGACCTACGAGAAGGTCAGCCAGTTCTGGACCTATGATCCGGCCACATTCCTCAAGGAGCCGGTCTACGCGAAAGACAGCCCGCCTGCGAAGAACTTGGAGTGATCGACATGTGGTCGCTGCTCACGATCAACAGCATAAGCTTCGGTGGTCTGCTGTTTCTCCTGTCGGCCGGGTTCTCGCTCATCTTCGGCCTGATGCGCATCCCCAACCTGATGCATGGCTCGTTCTTCATGCTCGGCGCCTATGTGGGCGCGAGCCTGGCGCAACGCGGATACGATTTCTGGCTGGCCGCCCTGGCCGGGGCCGGCGTGACGCTGATCGTGGGTGGGCTCGTCGAGCGCGTCCTGTTGCGGCGCCTCGCGGGCCAGCCGCTTGCCCAGGTGCTTCTGACTCTGGGCCTCTCGTTCATCGTCGCCGATCTCTGCCTCATGATCTGGACTGGCGATCCCATCCAACCCGGCACCCCGGCGGGTCTGCGGAGCAGCGTCGCCGCGCTCGGGACCACCGTGCCACTGTATCGGCTCGCCGTCGTGGTCCTCGCCGTCGCGGTGGCGGCCGCCCTCTGGCTGCTGATCGAGCACTCTCGGCTCGGCGCGATGATCCGCGCCGGCGTCGATGACGCGCCCATCGCCCGCGCCATGGGCATCCGCGTGTCCAGTCTGTTCACGTTCGTCTTCTGCCTGGGCGCGGGCCTCGCCGGCTTCGCGGGCGTGGTCGGCTCACCCATCCTGTCTGTCTATCCGGGCCTCGACGCCGACATGCTGCCGCTGGCGCTGATCGTGGTGATCCTCGGCGGGGCGGGCAGCCTCGTCGGCGCCCTGCTCGGCAGTCTTCTGATCGGCTTTCTCTATAACTTCGGGCAGGCCATGCTTCCGGATCTGTCCTACGTCATCCTGTTCCTGCCGATGCTGATCGTGCTTCTGGTGCGCCCGCAAGGCCTGCTCGGGCGGGTGGCGCTATGAGCCGCGTGAACGTCATCCAGGGCGTAGCCCTGCTGCTCGGCACGGCGGCGCTGGCCACGCTGCCCCTGTGGCTGGCGGACAGCTATTACGTCAACATAGCCACGCAGATCCTCTTCTACGCCGTCTTCGCGCTCGCGCTCAACGTGCTCGTGGGCTACGCGGGTCTCACCTCGCTCGGCCACGCCGCCCTGTTCGGCGTGTCGGGCTACACGGCCGGCCTTCTCCTCGCGTCCGGCCAGGGCCAACTCGCCTCCGTGCTGGCAGCGCTCGTCGTCACGGTGCTGATGTCGGCGTTGTTCGCCGTGCTGTCGCTCAGGGCGACGGGCATCGGCTTCCTCATGATCACGCTGGCGTTGGGCCAGATCCTTTGGGGCCTCACCTATCGCTGGGCCAGCCTCACCAACGGCGACAACGGTGTCACGGTGGCGGACCGGCCGTCGCCCTTGGGCCTGAGCCTCGCCGACCCGTCGGCCTTCTACTGGCTGACGCTGCTGGCCTTCCTCGTCTGCGCGGCTTCCATGGTGCTGTTCGTGCGCTCGCCCTTTGGGGCGAGCCTGCGCGGCACGCGCGACCAGCCCCGCCGCATGAGCGCGCTGGGCTTCGACGTGTGGACGATCCGCTTCCTAGCTTTCACGTTGTCGGGTTTCTGGAGCGCGGTCGCGGGCCTGCTGTTCGTCTACTACAACCAGTTCATCAGCCCTCAGGTGATGTCGCTGCAGAGCTCCGCCGAAGTGCTGCTGATGGTCATCTCGGGCGGTACCGCGACCCTGGCCGGCCCCGTCGTGGGAGCCGCCCTCGTCGTGATCATGAAGAACGTGGTCAGCGCCTACGTCGAGCGGTGGAACATGGTCCTCGGCATCGTCTTCGTGCTGATCATCAGCTTCATGCCCGAAGGGCTCGTGCCAGGCACGGCCCGGCTCGTCCGCTCCGCCTACCGCGGCCTGTGCGGGCCTGGGAAGGCGGAGGTGCCGGCATCCGAGGGAGCCTCCGAGCAGCCCCGCGAACTGCGCGTCCGCGCCGAGGCGGGCCGATGACCGCGTCCACGAGCGCCCTCGCCATCCGCGGCCTCAGCAAGAACTTCGGCGGCCTCAAGGTCACCCGTGACGTCGACATGACCGTGGAGCCCGGCGAGCGTCGCCTGATCATCGGGCCGAACGGCGCGGGCAAGACGACGCTGTTCAACCAGATCACCGGCGACCTCCGGCCGACGAGCGGCACGATCTCGCTGATGGGGCAAAACATCACGCGGGAGCCGAGCCGGGCGCGCGCCCACCTCGGCCTCGCCCGCACCTACCAGATCATCACGCTGTTCGGCGCGGACACGATCCTGCGCAACGTCACGCTGGCGCTGCTCGGCCTGTCCCCGCTGCGCTGGAATCCCTTCGTCTCGCTCGACCGCCAGCATGCCCTCGCCGAGCGGGCCGAGGCCGCCCTGGCCCGCGTCGGCCTCGCCCACCTCAGGCATCGGCTCCTGTCCGAAACCTCCTACGGCGAGCGTCGGCGCATCGAGATCGCCATGGCGCTGGCGCAGGAACCGAAGGTGCTGCTGCTCGACGAGCCCTTCGCGGGCCTGTCGAGCGACGAGCGCCACGACATCGCGCGCCTGCTGTCGGAGATCCCGCGTGACGTCACCGTGCTGATGATCGAGCACGACATGGATGTCGCGCTGGGCTTCGCGGACCGGATCACCCTGCTCAACTTCGGTGAGGTGGTCGTGGAAGGCTCCCGCGCCGACGTCGTCGCCGACCCGCGCACCCGCGAGGTGTACCTTGGCCACTGACATCCTCGCCCTGTCCGCCGTCCAGGCCTTCTACGGCGACAGCCACGTGTTGCACGGCGTGTCGCTGCGCCTCGGGGCGGGGCGCCTGCTGGGCCTGCTCGGGCGCAACGGCGCCGGCAAGTCCACCTGCCTCAACGCCATCGTGGGGCTCGTGCAGACGCGCGGGGGCAGCATCGCCGTGGCGGGCGAGACCGTCCGCCGCCCTTCGCCCGAAGCCATGGCGTCGAGGCGCGTCGCGATCGTGCCGCAGGGGCGGCGCATCTTCCGCAGCCTGACCGTGCGCGAGAACCTCGCGGTGGCGGCGCGCCGGCCCGCGAAGGACGCGCCGGTGGCCTGGTCGCTCGACTCGGTCTTCGCGATGTTTCCGCGCCTGCGCGAGCGGCAGTCGCAGCATGCGGGCCTGATGTCGGGCGGGGAGCAGCAGATGCTCGCCATCGGCCGCGCGCTCATGACCAACCCCCGCGTGCTCCTGATGGACGAGCCTTCGGAAGGTCTCGCGCCGCAGATCGTGGCCGAGGTCGGGCGAATCATCGCACGGCTGAGGGGCGAAGGCCTGTCGATCGTGCTGGTCGAGCAGAACATCAAGCTGGCGCTCGAGCTCTGTGACGACGTCGCTCTCATCAACACGGGCTCCGTGGTCTTCACCGGCACGGCCGCGGCGCTCGCCGCCGACGAGGCGACGATCGCGCAACACCTCGGGGTGTTCTGACGGGATGGCCGCCCCGCCCCGGTCCCTTCACCTCTCGTGCGAGCGGTCGGATCTTCCAGCCGCTGGCCAGCGCGAATGCGCGCCGCCGCTCGTGCGGCGTGACCAGCCGTCGACGATCCACCGTCGACGGCGGCTGATATCAGGAGCATCACATCCCATGACCGCAACGACCGAGATCTGGAACCGCTACGTCGCCACCGAAGCGCGTAGCCACGACAAGCCTGGGCGGCAGTTCCGCCCGCGAAGCCTCACCTTCGATGCCCATGCCCACATCGCGGTCGCGGCGGCCGGTGCCTTCCTGAAGCCGCACCTCGACATGGACACGATCCCGCTCGCCCGCTGGCAGACGCCGGAAACGCGCGCCGTCAACGACCGGCAGGACGAGGATGTGAAGGTGCGCCTGTTCGACCAGGACCACAGGATCCGCAACCTCGACGCCATGGGGGTGGACATGCAGCTCGTCATGCCGACGCCCAACCAGTGCTGCTACGCGGTATCCGGCGAGGTCGGCGCCGAGGCGGCGCGGCTCGTCAACGACGGCCTGCGCGACTTCGTCGCCCGAAGGCCGGACCGCTTCGTCGCCTTCGGCACCGTGCCGATGCAGGACGCCGAACTGGCCGTGCGGGAGCTCGACCGCTGCGTAAACGAGCTCGGCTTCAAGGGCGTGCAGATCCTGACCACGCTCGCCGGGCGCGAGGTATCCGACCCGTCCCACGAGCCGTTCTGGAAGCGCGCGGAGGAACTCGGGGCGACAGTTTTCATCCATCCCAACGGCTTCACCGAGGGGGCGCGCTTCCAGCGCTTCTACTTCAACAACGTGATCGGCAACCCGCTGGAGACGACGCTGGCCCTGCATCACCTCATCTTCGACGGCGTGCTGGAGCGCTATCCCGCGCTGAAGATCGTCGCGGCCCACGGCGGCGGCTTCGTTGGGGGATATTGGGGCCGCATCGATCATGCCTGGGGAGCGCGCTCGGACTGCCGAGGCGACCTGCCCAACCCGCCCTCGAGCTACCTCAAGAAGGTCTACGTCGACTCCGTGGTGTTCACGCCCGGCCAGCTCGAGAACCTCGTGACCCTGTTCGGCGCCGACCACGTCCTGATGGGGACCGACGATCCCTTCGACATGGGCGAATACGACCCGGTCGGCCACATCGTCGGCTCGAAGCTCGACGAAGCCGCGGTCGAGGCGATCTGCGGCGGGAACGCCAAGCGGCTCCTGAACCTGTAGCGGGTCGCCGCGCCGCCGCGCACGGCGGCGCGGGCTATTCAGGCCGCGAGGAAGTGCAGCAGGGCCGTCTCCGCCATCACGGCCTCGGGCGAGCGGTGGCGCTCCGCCCGGAGACGCTGGTCGGCTGTCGCGAAGTCGCGCGTCATGTAGGCGCCGAGGTGCCGCCCCTGCGCTACGATGCGCTCCCCCACCGGCCCTCGCTCGGCCGCGAAGCGCGCGAGCGCAGCCCGAGGGTCGGTTTTGGCCCGGAGCGCGGCGGCGAGCGCCATCGCGTCGTCGCAGGCCTTGGCGGTCCCGGCCCCGACATGGGGGCGGGCGACGAAGGCGGCGTCGCCCACCAGCGCCACGCGGCCTTCGGCCATCCGCGGCGCTTCGAGGTCGTAGATCGGCTGCAGGAAGGGTTGCTCGGTCAGGCGGATCAGAGTCCGGAACTGGGGTGCGAAGACCGCGTCGGCGTGTCGCCGCATCTCGTCCACCACAGCCCGCGCGATGAGCGGAGGCGGGATGGAGATGTCGTGGGTCTGCCCAGTCTCGTCCGTCAGCAGCCGCGCGAGGTCGTCCGTGCCGGCCGGCCGGTACCAGACGAAGTTGTAGCGGCCGCGGCCCGCCCCGGCCTCGTTCCCGTCGGCCGCCACCGGGTAGCCCAGGATCTGCTCGTCCGGCGGCAGCCCGAAGCTGAAATGGCCGAACATGTCCCGGTGCGTGTCCGGCGGCAGCGCCTCCTCGGCCACGAGCCCGCGCCAGGCCACGTAGCCGGCGTAGAGCGGCTCGACGGTGGGGAACAGCAGTCTCCGCACGTTGGAGCGGAAGCCGTCGGCCCCGACGACGAGGTCGCCCCGCACCTCGCCCTGCCGGGCGAAGCGCGCCGTCACGCCCCCCTCGTCCTCGGCCAAGCCCGCGAGATCGTGGTCGAGGTGGTAGCGGTCGTCGGGAAAGCCCGCGCGCAGCACGCCGAACAGCCTGTTCCAGGACGTGGCGATGAGCGGATCCGTCGCGGTGGCGACGATGCGCCCGGCGCGGTCCAGCGTTTGGCGCCGGGACACGTCGACCCCGAAGCCGTCCGGCACCACGAGGCCGAGCGCCCCAAGCGTGCGGCGCACCTGGGGCTGGGCGATGATGCCCGCGCCCCGGCTCGACAGCGGGACCGGCGATCGCTCGAACACCTGAACGTCCCAGCCGTCCTGCAACAGCGCCGTGGCGACGAACAGGCCGCTCATCGAGCCGCCCACCACCAATGCGCGCCGTGCCGCCATCGTCCCACTCCCCTTGGTTATCAATCGATAAAGGAGTGCGCGTCCGGGATCAAGCTGGGCGACGGTGCTCCCACACCGTCCCTATCCCCTTGGCCGACGGCCGCCTGCACGGCAGCCGGAAAGCCGTCCAGGAAGCTGTCGATCGAGGCCTCCAGGAACTCGCGCAACGGCAGGTGCGGCGTCACCTCGTACATGTGCTTCCTCATGCCGTAGTAGAAAACGCCCCCGTGGAAGAGCCAGTAGATCTCGAGCTCGGCGGGCTGGATCGGGACGAGGTCCGGCGACGGCAGCCCGAGGCCGTGCCGGATCTCCGCGCAGATCCGGACGAGCACGTGCTCCTCCAGAAAAGCGATCCACCAGCGGTTCATGCCGAGCCCACGCAGGCCGGAGAACAGGTAGATCCGCATCCACTCCGGCTGGAAGATCACGTCCGTGTAGCGCTCGTAGAAGTCGATCAGCCGATCGCGCAGCGGCACGTCTCGTCGCTTGATCGCGTCGAGCCATTCTTCACGCCAGCGTCCGATATAGACTTCGTCGTAGACGGCCTTGATCAGTTCGTCCTTCGACGGGAAGTAGCGGTAGATCAGCGGCTGCGTGACGCCGAGCCGCTCCGCTAACGCGCGCGTCGCCCCGTCGAAGCCGACTTCGGCGAAATAGGCCACGGCGGCCTCAATGATCTGTCGCCGCCGGTCTGCGGGCGTCATGCGGCGGTAGCTCTTCTTCGCCGGACGCGCATTTGTCTGACGCGCGATCTCGACCGGGTCCATGCTCACGTCCGCCCGTCCCCTCACTGGGGCTCACGGACCCCGCCTTCGCCTTGACACTGCCGAGAGAGGTGATCAACTGATAAACAAGGCGGTGTCCAACCGCTTCTATGGGGAGTCACGACCGTGGCGCAAGGGATGACGCTGGGCGACCGGACCGAAACCACCGGCATGAATGAAGCGCTGATGGCCGAGCTTCGCGCGTCGCGGGGGAACGGCTGCGTGGGGACGGAGCTCGTGTCGGAGACGGACCGGGTGCGGGTGTGGTTGATCCGCCTCGCGCCCGGCGAGCGGATCGGCTTCCACGAGCACGTGCTCGACTATTTCTGGACCGCCATCACGGCGGGTCGGGCGCGGTCCAACCACGATGACGGGAGCACCTACGAGAAGACCTACGCGGCCGGTGAAACGCAGCACGCCACCTACGCGGCCGGCGACTCCAAGATCCACGACCTCACGAACATCGGCGACGCGGATCTCGTCTTCTCGACCGTCGAGTTTCTGCAGAGTGCCAACCGGCCTCTGCCGATTCCAGAGGCGATACGGCGGCGCGACGCGGGATAGGACTCCCGTCGGCCTCAGGACATGGCGGCGATGACGCGGTCGCGCGTGAGCGGGAGGTCGCGCACCCGCACGCCGAGCGCGTGAGCGATGGCGTTGCCGATCGCCGCGGCCGTGGGGCCGAGGGCCACCTCGCCGATCCCGAGCGACGGGTGCTCTGCCGCGCCGACGAAGTCCACGTGGACCTCCGGCACTTCGGAGAAGCGCAGGATCGGGTAGCGGTCCCACGTCGCGGTGGCGACCCGGCCTTCGTCGAACAGCACTTGTTCCTTCAGAGCCCAACTCGCCGCCTGGATGATGCCCCCCTCGACCTGGTTCGCGGCTCCGTCGGGGTTGACCACGAGGCCGGCGTCGACCGCGGCCCAGACCCGCCTCACCCGCACCTCGTCGTCGACATCGACCTCCGCGACCACGGCCGCATAGGCGGCCCTGTTCTTGTAACGGCTGAATGCGATGCCGCGCCCGGAGCCCGTGCCTCCCTGCGCGTTGAGCGCCCACCCCGACAGTGCCGCCGCGCGCTCCAGGACGTGGCGAGCCCGTCCGTCCGACAGCAGCGACAGGCGATAGGCCAGGGGGTCGCGCCCGCAACGGACCGCGATCTCATCGATGAAGCTCTCGATGGCGAAGGCGTTGGCGAGCGCGCCGAGCCCGCGCATCGACGAGGTCCGTGCCGGGTGGTCCCAAACGAGATGGTGGGTGATGTCCTGCGGCGGCAGGTCGTAGAGCGCGAAGGCGTTGCGGACGGCGCCACCCCCGCGCTCGTCGGGCACATCGCAGGGTTCCGGCCCGGGCCAGGGCTCGGCCAGCGCCGTGGCGGAAAGAAGGTTCACCCCTCCGTTCATGCCCGGCCGCGAGCCGTGGATGGGGCTCCACAGGTCGAGGGACCAGTCGAGCGGACGCCCGTCGGGATCGCAGCCGGCCTCGATCTCCACGACGCCGGCCGCACCGAAGGGCGAACTCGACATCTCGTCCTCTCGGCGCCACAGCACCCGCACCGGGACGCCGGCGCGCCGCATGGCCACCAGCGCCGCGTCGAGGGCGGCATCGTCGGCGCCATTGTGGCCGTAGCAGCCCGCACCCTGCCGGTGATGAATCACCACGCGGTCCGGCGCGAGCCCGACGACCCGGGCGATCGCGTCGCGCAGGGGCACCACGCCCTGGGAATGCGTCCAAACGTCGAGCCGGCCGTCGTCGAGGCGGCCGCGCTCGAACAGCGCGACCGCGCAGGATGGGCCGATGGCGCCGTGTGCGATGAACGGGCGGGAATAGCGCGCCTTCAGGCGGAAGGCGGCCCGCGGGTCCGCGATGGAGGGCGCGCCGAGGCGGCGGTCGCGCGTCGGCCGTTCCGTCAGCCGCCCGGCCTCGCCGTGCTCGGGCCGCAGCGGCGTGCCGCCGTCCCAGGCGAGCTTCTCCCAGGCGCGGGCGAGCGCTTCGGCGGCCGCGGTCTCGCCGTCCGACACGAAAGCCACGAAGTCGCCGTCGCGCACCACCGCGACGCCGGCCCCGGCCACGCGGGCGATCAGGGCATCGGGGCTCGCGAGGCGCGCGCCCGGCCAGGGGCGGTGCAGCACGGCGGCGTGGACGAGGCCGGGCAGCCGCATGTCGTGCACGAAGGGGCTGCCGAACACCTTTTCGGGCAGGTCGAGGCGCTGGAGACTCCGGCCGACCACGCGGTGCTCCTCGACGCGCTTCGGCGCCCTGGTCCCCGGGACGGGGGAAGCGAGGTCGAGGGCGAGCGACCAATAGCCGAGCCCCGTCGCTTCGCCGTCGGCGGCGACCTCGCCCGCCGCGATCCGCAGCCGGCCGGGCTCCGCGCCGAGCCGCTCCGCCGCCGCGTCGACCAGCCGCCCCCGGATCTCCGCGCAGACGAGGCGCACGGCCGCGCCCGACACCTCGACCGACAGGGAGCCCGCCGTGTAGCCCTCGTCCGGCGACAGCGCTGTGTCGCCCGACACGAGGCCCACCTGCGTCGGCTCGACGTCGAGTTCCTCCGCCGCGATCTGCCGAAGTGCCGTCAGGATGCCCTGGCCGAGCTCGACCTTGCCGCTCTTCAGCGTCACCCTGCGGTCTGGCGTGAACGCGACCCACTGGTCGGGACGCGGGTTGTCGACGAGCCCCTGGGGCAGCGCGTTCGGGATCATGCATCCGCTCCGGCCATCGCCCTCGCCGCGCATTCGACCGCCCGGACGATGCGGTTGTGTGCGCCGCAGCGGCACAGGTGCGGCTCCAGCGCTTCCACGATCTCGCGGCGCGAGGGCGCGCGGTCCCGCGCGAGCAGCGCTGCTGCCGAGATCTGGATTCCGGACAGGCAATAGCCGCACTGGCCGGCCTGCCCGTCGATGAGGGCGGTCTGGATCGGGTGAGGGCGCTCCCGCGTGCCGAGCCCCTCGACCGTGACGACGGCGCGATCCCCCACCTCTCCGACCTGCAGCGTGCAGCTGTAGCGCGGCACGCCGTCGACGAGCACCATGCATGCGCCGCACTGCTCATGCCCGCAGCCGAAGCGTGCCGAACGCAGATCGAACTCATCGCGCAGGACAGCGAGCAATGGCGTGGCATCCGGCGCCGCGACGCGCCGCTCTACCCCGTTCACGCTGATCGACCGCTGCGCCGCGACGGCGCTTCCACCGACCTCGTTCATGACACCTCGCTTGATCGTTTCCGCCGCCTGCGCTCGATCGGTCGCTTGACGCGATCTCACACTTATTTATAGATTGGTCAACAAGACGGGCCGCTGATGCCCGATCCCGCGGACGGCGGGGCGAGGGAGGGAGGACGATGGGACGGCAGCGTTCGGGCGCGTCCATCCGCTCCGGCCAGGATCGCTCGCGGCCCGCGACCCTTTCCCGACATCCGAGCAGGCCCACCACGATGACCATCGATATCGGCGCCGGCAAAGCCGCCATCTACGAAGCGGCGGAGAAGCTCAAGAATTGGGGCCGGTGGGGCGAGGCCGACCGGATCGGCACGCTGAACCACGTCACGCCCGAGATGATCGCCGCCGCGGCCGGGCTGGTGCGCAAGGGCCAAGTCTTCGCCATGGGCATCCCGCTCGACCGCCACGGGCCGCAGACGGGCCTGTTCGGCGGGCGGTGGAACCCGATCCACACGATGCTGGCCACCGGAACGGACGCCGTGGCGGGTCGGTTCGACGAGACCAACAAGCTCCGCTTCGCCGACGACGCCCTGAACATGCCGGTGCAGGCGGCGACCCACTGGGACTCGCTCGGCCACATCTTCCTCGACGACAAGATGTACAACGGGCTCGACGCCAAGCTCGTGGACGGCGGTGGCGTGCGCGAGCTCGGCATCGAGCACACCCGCGCCAAGATGGTGGGCCGCGGCGTGCTGCTCGACGTGGCGCGCCACAAGGGCGTGCCGTGGCTCGAGGACGGCCACCCCATCTCCAACGACGACCTCGACGCGACCGCCGAGGCACAGGGCGTCGAGGTCGGCCGCGGCGACTTCGTGATCGTCCGCACCGGCCAGCAGGAGCGCTGCCTCCACGAAGGTCAGTGGGGTGGTTACGCCGGGGGCGACGCGCCCGGCGTGCGGTTCGAGAACTGCTACTGGTCGCACGCCAAGGAGATCGCGGCGATCTGCTCGGACACCTGGGGCGTCGAGGTCCGGCCCAACGAGACGAGCGAAGTCCAGCAGCCCTGGCACTGGGTGGTCATCCCGGCCATCGGCCTGACGATGGGCGAGATGTTCTACGTCAAGGAACTCGCCGAGAGCTGCGCGGCGGACGGCGTCTACGAGTTCCTGTTCTGCGGGCCGCCGCTCGTCATCACGGGCGGCACCGGCTCGCCCATCAATCCGCTCGCGATCAAATGAGAGGATCGTCCCAGCCGGGCTGGGGCGAGGTGAGCATCACGGATCGAACCGATTGAGACGGGAGGAGGGAGCATGGTGGACGAAGCCGCGTCGGACGCCGTGGGACGCAGGGCGGTGCTCACGGCCGCGGCCGGCGCCCTCGCTTTCGCGGCGACGCCTTTCGGCGTCCGCAGCGCGCGTGCGCAGGAGCGACCGATCAGGATCGGCTTCCCGACCCCGCTGACGGGACCCTACGGCGCCGAAGCGCAGAACCAGGTGGCGGCCGCCCAACTCGCGGTCGCGCAGTTCAACGAAGCGGGCGGCCTCGCTGGGCGGCAGGCCGAACTGCTGGTGCGGGACGATAAGCTGAACCCCGGCGAGGCCGCCACCCGCACGCTGGAGCTGATCGAGAGCGAGAAGGTCGACTTCATCGTCGGGGGCCTGTCGGCCTCCGTTCAGCTCGCGGTCAACAACATCACGCGCGAGCGCAAGGTCCTGTTCAATTCGATCAGCCAGTCGGACGTCATCAACGAGGCGAAGGACTTCAGCCGCTACACGTTCCACGAGGCCCTGAACCCGCACATGACCGCGGGCGCGGTGGGCCGCTATGCCTTTGGTCGGTTTGGCAAGAGGGTCGTCTACCTGACGGCCGACTACGCCTATGGGCACGAGATGGTACGCGGCTTCCAGGCGGTCGGCGACGCCATGGGCGTCATGACCCTCGCCGACATCAGCCACCCGATCGGCACCACGGATTTTTCGACGCTGATGCCCCGCATCCAGGCGCTCAAGCCCGACATCCTGTGCCTTTGCAACTTCGGTCGGGACCAGCAGATCGCCGTCAAGCAGGCCGCGGACTTCGGACTGAAGCGCAACATCAAGATCATCACACCGATCCTGGTCCATACCGCGAGGGTGGCGGGCGGACCCGCAGCCTTCGAGGGCGTAGTCGGCGGCACGTCCTATTATTGGGGGCTGGAGAGCACCATCCCCACGGCGAAGAGCTTCAACGACGCGTTCCGCCAGCGCAATGGCGGCCGTGTGCCGACCGATTACGGCAGCATGGCCTACGGCGGCGTGCGCAGCGTGCTCGCCGCCGTGAAGGCGGCCGGTACGGCCGATACCGAGCGGGTCGTGGACGCGCTGCAGGCGCTCCGCTACGACTTCTACAAGGGTCCCGAATATTACCGGGCCTGTGATCACCAAGCCGTCCAGTCGGTGTTCATCATCACATCGAAGTCGAAGGACATGGCTAGTCCCGAGGATGTGTTCTCCGTCCTGTCGACCGAGGCCCCCGACGAACTCCACCTCCGCAGCTGCGCGGAGCTCGGCCATGCGTGAGTTTGGGCACGATGGGGGGCGGTCATGCTCGACGGCCTGACCTGGGATCTCGTCGCCCTCCAGCTCTTCACGGGGCTGGCGCTCGGCGCCGTCTACGTCCTGCTCGCCGTCGGCCTGTCTCTCATCTTCGGCATGCTGACGGTGGTCAACTTCGCGCACGGCGCCTTCTACCTGGTCGGTGCCTACGTGGGCTACGAGGTGCTGACGCTCGGAGGAAGCTTCTGGCTGAGCCTCGCCGTCGTGCCGGCCGCCGTGGGCCTTTTGGGCCTCGCGGTCGAGCGGGTGCTGATCCGCCCCCTCTACGGGCGCAGCGTCGACGACCCACTGCTGCTGACCTTCGGCCTTGGCTACGTCATCACCGAACTGGTCCGCATCGCCTTCGGCAAATCGGGCCTGCCTTTCGACACGCCCGACGCGCTGCAGGGCGCGGCCGATATCGGCATCGGCTTCTTCCCGCTCTATCGCCTGTTCGTCATGGCCGTGACGGCGGCCGTTCTGCTGGCGCTGTGGGTGGCCCTGGAGCGGACGCGCTTCGGCCTAATCATCCGCGCTGGCGCGCGCGATCCTGTCATCGTGCGCGTGCTCGGCGTCGACGTCGCCACCGTGTGGCTCGCCGTGTTCGGCATCGGCACGGCCATCGCCGGTCTCGCGGGCCTGATGGCGGCCCCACTTCAGGGCGTCGCCCCCGAGATGGGCTCGACGATCCTGGCCGAAGCCTTCGTGGTGACCGTGGTGGGCGGCATGGGATCGCTGGCGGGCGCCGTGGCGGCGGGGCTGGTCGTGGGCGTGGTGGTCTCGATGACGTCCCTGGTCGCGCCCGAGATGGCCAAAGTGTCGATCTTCGCCCTGATGGCGGTCGTGCTGCTGGTGCGCCCGCAGGGGTTCTTCGGCCGCGCCGGGCTGATGAGCGGCTGAACCGTGGCGGTCTCATCCATCCTCGCGCGTCCCGCGGCGGCCGTCACGTCCCCATGGCTGCTGGCGGCAGTGCGGCACCGCTTCCTGCTCGCGGCCGCCGCCCTGCTGCTCATGCCGGCGCTGGTGCCCTTCACCGCGTTGGCGACTAGCATCCTGGTCTACGGGCTCTACGCGGTGGGCTTCAACCTGATGTTCGGCTACCTGGGCGCGCTGTCGTTCGGCCACGCGGCGCTGTTCGGGGCGGGAGCTTACGGTTGCGGCATCGTGCTCGCGAGCCTCGGCTGGCCGTGGTGGCTCGCGCTCGCAGCGGGTACAGCGAGTGGGTTCGCCATGGCAGCCGCGCTCGGCACGATCGCGATCCGTGCCCGCGGCATATACTTCTCCATGGTGACGCTGGCACTCGCCCAATGCGTCTACTACGCCTTCTACCAAGCGGCGGGCGTGACGGGCGGCGAGAACGGCCTGATGCTGCCAGCCCTCGGGCGCATCCGCGTCGCCGGCCTCGCGCTCGACGGTGACGCTCCGCTCACACGCTACTACATCGTCGCCGCCTTCGTGATCCTGGCGCTGTTCGCCCTGTCGCGCATCCTCGCCTCGCCTTTCGGCGCGGCGCTGGAAGCCGTGCGCGAGAACGAGGCCCGCGCCCGTGCGTCCGGCTACGACGTCGCGGCGACACGGCTCCTCGCCTTCGCGCTGTCGGGCGCTTTCTGCGGCCTCGCCGGCGCGCTTCAGGCCCTGCAGCTGTCGATCGTGCCGATCGAGACTCTGTCGATCGACACCTCGGGACTCGCCGTCATGATGTGCCTGCTCGGCGGGGCGGGCACCTATTTCGGTCCCTTCGTCGGGGCCGCGGCCTTCCTGCTGCTGGAAGCTTCGGTGTCGGTCTGGACCGTCCACTGGCAACTCGCGGTCGGCGCGGTCTTTGTTGCCTGCGTTCTGTTCTTCCGGCGCGGCCTGTGGGGTAGCGTCGTCGCCTGGGTCGGCCGATGAGCGCCGCGGCATCCGCTGCCGACGTGCTCGTGGCCGACGGCGTCGGTCGCTCCTTCGGCCGTTTCGTCGCGCTCAAGGGCGTGTCGGCGTCCTTCCGCCGCTGCGCGCTGACGTCGATCATCGGGCCGAACGGGGCGGGCAAGAGCACGCTCTTCAACGTCCTGTCGGGCGGCGTCCGGCCCACGAGCGGGCGAATCCTCTTCGAAGGAAACGACATTACCGGCCTGCCGCAGCACCGCTTCGCCCGCCTCGGCATCGCGAAGTCGTTCCAGATCACCAACGTGTTCCCGCGATTGTCAGCTTTCGAGAACGTCCGCGTCGTCAATCAGGCGCTCGCGTCGCGCTTCGACCTGTGGCGCGCCCGCGCGAGGCTGACGGGGCCGGCCGAAGAGGCGGAAGCGCTGCTCCATCGCGTTGGCTTATGGCACCGCCGGCACGAGCCCGCCGCGGCTCTGGCCCACGGCGAGCAGAGGGCTTTGGAGATCGGCATGGCTCTGGCGAGCCGGCCACGCCTGCTGCTGCTCGACGAGCCCACCGCCGGTATGAGTCCGGAAGAAACGCGCGCCACCATGGGCCTCATCGTCAGCCTGGCCGAGGAGCGCACCGTGATCCTGGTGGAGCACAAGATGAAGCTCGTCATGGCGATCAGCCATCGCCTGCTGGTGCTGCACCACGGCGAAGTGCTGGCCGAAGGCACGCCGGACGAGATCCGGCGCGACGAGACGGTCCGGCGCGTCTACCTCGGGGAGCGGGCGGCGTGACCACGGTCTCCGAAGCGCCCGTGGTTCCGATGCTGCGCTTGGCCGGCCTCCAGGCGTGGTACGGGGCGAGCCACGTGCTCCAGGGCGTCGACCTCGACGTGAACCGGGGCGAGATCGTCTGTCTGCTCGGGCGCAACGGCGCCGGCAAGACCACGACGCCGAAGTCCGTCATGGGGTTGATGCCCCGCGCGCGGGGGAGCGTGCTATTTGACGGGATCGACCTCCTGGGCCGCCCCGCCCAGGCGCGTTTCCGTCTCGGGCTCGCCTATGTCCCCGAGGAGCGACGCATCGTCCCCGGACTTACGGTGAAGGAGAACCTGCGCCTGGGCCTCGTGGCCGTGGCCGGCCGTCCTCGCGAGGCCGCCGCCATCGCCGAGATGGCGGAGATCTTTCCCCGCCTCGCCGAGCGCCTCGACCAGGTCGCCGTCACCCTGTCGGGGGGCGAGCAGCAGATGCTGGCCATCGCCCGCGCCCTGATCGCCAAGCCCAAGCTCGTCATGCTCGACGAGCCTTCGGAGGGGATCATGCCGGTGCTGGTGGATGAGATGTTCGAGCTCTTCGTGCGCCTGCGCCAGCAGGGCGTGACGCTCCTGCTCGTCGAGCAGAACGTCGCCCTGGCCCTGGAAGTCGCCGACCGGGCATACGTGATCGACGGGGGCGCAATCGTGCATCACGCACCGGCGTCAGAGCTCCGGGCGAGCCCCGAGATCCAGGAACGCTACTGCTCGGTCTGACCGGCCGGGCGCCGAAAGGAGTCTTCCATGAGCCATGACGCGCGAGGGGCCGCAGGGCCCGGCGGAGTCCTGTCCTCCTTCCGCCTGGACGGGCGGCGGGCGCTCGTCACGGGCGCGGGCCGTGGGATCGGCCTCGGCGCCGCCCGCGCGCTCGCCGAGGCCGGCGCCCACGTTACGCTGGCGGCGCGCACCGCGAGCGAGGTTGAGGCGGCCGCGGACGGCATCCGAGCGGCCGGGGGCGAGGCCGAAGGTCTCCCGGTCGACGTGACGGACACCCAGGCCTTCGCGGCAACAATGGCAGCGGCGCAGCCCTTCGACGTCTTCGTCAACAACGCCGGCACGAACCGCCCTAAGCCCTTCATCGCAGTCTCGGAGGACGACTTCGACGCCGTGCTCGGCCTGAACCTGCGAGCCGCCTTCTTCTGTGCCCAGGCCGTGGTGCGACGGCTCCTCGACGCCGGCCGTCCCGGCTCGATCGTCAACATGTCCTCGCAGATGGGACACGTCGGCGCGGCCAACCGCACGATCTATTGCGCGTCTAAACACGCCCTCGAAGGCCTGACCAAGGCCATGGCGGTCGAACTCGGACCGAAAAGCATCCGGGTCAACACGCTCTGCCCCACGTTCATCGAGACGCCGATGACGCGGCCTTACCTCGATGATCCCGCCTTCCGCGACGCCGTCACGTCGAAGATCAAGCTCGGGCGCGTCGGAACCGTCGCGGACCTCGCCGGCGCGGTGGTGTTTCTGGCGTCCGACGCGTCCGCGCTGATGACGGGTTCGTCCCTGCTGATCGATGGTGGGTGGACCGCAGACTGAGGGTGGCCTCATCGTCATCAGGAAACCGTATCGCCCGCAGCACTTCTTATCATTTTACGCGGCGGGCCCACGGGCTCCTTATGGCCGGAGACCTTCCGACATCCGGTGCGCGACCCCATGAACCTCGGCTTTTTCACTATGCCGATCCATCCCCTCGGCAAAGACTGGCGCCAATGCCTGCGCGAGGACGCCGAAGCTTTCGTGCTGGCCGACGAACTCGGCTTCACGGAAGGCTACGTCGGCGAGCACGCGACCGACCAAGCGGAAAACATCACGTCGTGCATGCTGTTCATCGCGACGTTGATCGACAAGACGCGCCGCATGAAGCTCGGCACCGGCACGGTGAACCTCCCGAACTCGCATCCCGCCGCCGTCGCGGCCAACATCGCCATGCTCGATCACCTGCTCGATGGGCGTTTGATCTTCGGTATCAGCCCCGGCGGCCTCATTTCGGACGCGGAAGTCTTCGGGAACATGGAAGCCGACAGGCCTGCCATGTTCCTGGAATGCATCAATACCATCCTGAAGATCTGGGAGAGCGAGGCCCCTTATGACATCAGGGGCAAGTTCTGGACCGTGTCGACTGCGCGGACGCTGCTGGCCGACATCGGCCAGGGCATCCTGCCGAAGCCGCTCCAGCGTCCCCATCCGCCGATCGTCGTCACGGCCGTCGCGCCCTTCTCGAAAGGCGTCACCGAGGCGGCGGCTCGCGGCTGGGATCCGATCTCCGCGAATTTCCTGATGCCGGGCTGGGTGAAGAGCCATTGGCCGAAATACGTCGAAGGCTGCGAGCGGGGCGGCCGGTCCGCCGATCCAGCCGCATGGCGGGTCGCCCGCAGCGTCTTCGTGGCCGACGACGCCGCGACCGCGCGCGCCTATGCCACGGACCCGAACAGCCCCTACCGCTTCTACTATAGCCAGATGCTGACGAAGATGAAGCGGGCGGGGCGCCTCGAACTGTTCAAGACGAGCCGGGACATGCCTGACGAGGCCGTCACGCTCGACTTCGTCTGTGACAAGCTCGTCACCTATGGCACGCCCGACAAGGTCGCCGATGAGCTGATGAGTTTCCGCGACGAGGTGGGCCCGTTCGGAACCATGCTCTATGCCGGGCACGACTGGGCGGACCCGGCGCTCGCCCGCAGATCGATGGTGCTGCTGGCCGAGCAGGTGGTGCCGCGGATCCAGGCCGGTGAGCAGGAGCCCGCCCGTGCCGTCGCCTGAACAGGCGATCGCGACGAGGCGAACCTCCACAGCGCCCCCTCGACCGAGCCAATTGCAACATTTGTGATCTGGCTCCACCCTTCCGGAACGTTCTCCGCCAATCATCATGACCTAAGGCAAGTCTGCTGCCGACGAAACGTGAAAAGGCTTCCTGTTGAGGCGATGACGATCTAGGATGTGTGATCAAAACGACCGCTAAGGTCGAACATCGGGAGGGGCGGATGATGCTAAAGATTTGGCATTATATCCTTGAGGCTCTGCATATGACCGGCGCTGCCCATTGCGTCGGGGGAGGGCACGACCGGATGAGCCTGTTCGAACCGCGTTGGCCCGGTCGGAGCCGGCGACACTGACGGCCGCCGATTCATCCTCAGGCCATGCCCACACCCTCGTGTGTGACCACAGCATCAATCCTCGCCGATGTGGCAGCAGCGCGATCACGGCGAGTCGAAAGGGTGTGCGCCGAGCCGGCTCACACCTGACAAATCCACCTGATACCTGGAGAGCCGCATGACGTCGGAAGGCCAGCACCGGACCGAGATCCGCGACGGCATGCGGATCGATTGGGATGCGCCGATCACCACGGATGATGGCCTCGTCCTGCGCGCGGACGTGTTCCGCCCTGTCGGCGACGGTCGGTTCCCGGTCATCCTGAGCTACGGCCCCTACGCCAAAGGGCTCGCGTTCCAGGACGGTTATCCGTCCGCCTGGAACCTGATGGTATCCAAGCACCCCGACGTCGCGGCCGGCTCATCCAACCTGTACCAATGCTGGGAGGTGGTCGACCCGGAGAAATGGGTGCCGCACGGCTACGTCGTCGTCCGTGTGGACGCGCGCGGATGCGGTTGCTCGCCTGGACACATCGACCATTTCTCGCCGCGCGAGACGAAGGACTTCTACGACTGCATCGTATGGGCCGGGGAACAGCCCTGGTCGAGCGGCAAGGTCGGGCTGTCCGGCATCTCGTATTATGGCATCAACCAATGGCAGGTCGCCTCGCTGCAGCCCCCACACCTCGCCGCGATGTGCATCTGGGAAGGGGCCGCGGACTTCTACCGCGACGGCAGCCATCACGGCGGCATCTTGTCGACGTTCTGGGCCAATTGGTCCGACATGCAGGTCAAGACCGTGCAATACGGGGCCGGGGAGAAGGGCAAGCGCTCTCGCGCCCATGGTGAACTCGTCTGCGGGCCCCAAACGCTGTCCGATGAAGAACTCGCGGCCAATCGCTGCGATTTCGGCGCCGAGATCCGCTCGCATCCCCTCGACGACGAATATCACAGAGCACGATCGCCGGATTGGTCGAAGGTCGTAGTCCCGTTCCTGTCGGCCGGCAACTGGGGCGGTCAGGGTCTGCATCCGAGAGGCAACTTCGAAGGCTTCGGTCGCGCCGCCTCAGAGCACAAGTGGCTCGAGGTTCACGGCATCGAGCACTGGACACACTTCTACACTGACTATGGTCGAGAACTCCAACTCGCCTTCTTCGACTGTTTCCTCAAGGGTGAGGGAGAGACCTGGGCGAAGCAGCCGCGAGTGCTGCTCCAGGTCCGTCATCCTGGCGAGCACTTCACCGCGCGCAGCGAAGACGCTTGGCCGATCCCGCGCACCCGCTGGACGACGCTCCACCTGGACCTCGCAGGGGGCACTCTGGACGCCGCCGCCCCAGCTGAAACGAAGACCAGCGACTTCGAGGCGCTCGGCGACGGACTGACGTTCCTGACGCCACCGCTGTCGGAGGCGACAGAGATCACCGGGCCGATCGCAGCCAGCCTGTGGGTTTCATCGACGACGGAAAATGCGGATCTGTTCCTGGTGCTGCGCGTCTTCGCTCCCGACCTCAAGGAGACGACATTCATCGGCGCTATCGACCCGCACACGCCGGTGGCGCAGGGCTGGCTGCGAGCCTCGCATCGCAAGCTCGATCCGGATCTGAGCCTACCTTACCGCCCCTACCACACCCACGACGAGCAGCAGCCGCTCACGCCCGGCGAGCCAGTCCGATTGGATGTCGAGATGCTGCCGACATCCATCGTCGTCCCGGCGGGGTGGAGGGTCGGCCTTTCGATCCGCGGATGCGACTACATCTACCCGGGCCAGAGCGGGGGCCGTCTCTCGAACTTCAAGAACGAGCTGACGGGCTGCGGCCCTTTCCTGCACGATGACGCGAGCGACCGGCCCGCCTCGTTGTTCGGAGGGAGGACGACGCTGCACGCCAGCGTGGAACGTCCCTGCACTCTCCTCCTGCCTATCATTCCAAGCGCGGGCGCCGCGACGACCTGATCGGCATCTCCAATCCTGTCGCGCAGTCGGGAACATCGCGACGGGGACCGTGTTCGCCCTGTCACGGCTTCAGCGTCGCAGGATCAGGAGGCCCTCAAACATTTAAGGCGATCCGCGACCATGGTGAATGCATCACGCCCTCGACCGACGAGCGCGATCGACCAGGGGCCGGGCGAGCCGTCGACGGCCCTCCTGGGCGTTCTGACCTTGGCGGCCGGAGCCCTGATCGCCAACCTCTACTACGCGCAGCCGCTCGTCGCCGAGATCGGTCCCGCCATCGGGGTCAGCTCCGACTTTGCGGGCTCGATCGTCAGCATGACCCAGATCGGCTACGGCATCGGCCTGTTCTTCCTCGTCTCGCTGGCCGACATCGTCGAGAACAAACGGCTCGTGCTGGTAACGGTGGGCCTGACCATGGTCGGCCTCGTCGGGGCCGCGACCGCTTCTGGCGCTGGCGTCTTCCTCGCCGCCTCGCTCACGGTGGGGCTGTGCTCGACGGGCGCCCAGGTTCTGCTGCCGTTTCTCGCCCATCTCGTCCCGCCCGCCAACCGAGGCCGGACAGTCGGCAAGGTCATGGCGGGCGTTCTCACTGGCATCATGCTGGCGCGGCCCGCGGCCCTGTTCCTATCGGCGGCGCTGGGTTGGCGCGCGGTCTTCTTGCTCTCGGCCGGCCTGATGGCGGTTATCTGGCTCACTCTGAGCGTGATGATGCCCACCTATCGACCCAAGGCTCAGGCCCACTATGGCCAGATCCTGGTCTCGATGGTCGTGCTGATACGGACCATGCCGGCCGTACGATGGCGCGCCGCCTACCAAGCTCTGATGTTCTGCGCCTTCAACATGTTCTGGACCGCTGTCCCACTCTTGCTCGCCGACCGCTTTCACCTTGGACAGAAAGGCATCGGCCTGTTTGCACTGGCAGGTGCCGGTGGTGCCATGGCGGCCCCCGTCGCGGGCCGGCTGGCCGACCAGGGCCGGAGCCGAGCCACGAGCTTGGCAGCGATGTTAGTGCTCAGCCTATCCTTCTTCGTTTCCTGTTGGACCGGGGCGGGAACATTGGCCCTGATCGTCCTGACGGTGCTGGCGATCCTCATCGATGCTGCAGTCCAGACCACTCAGGTCGTGAGTCAGAAAGTGATCTTCGGCGT
The DNA here is from genome assembly GCF_021730615.1 of Lichenibacterium dinghuense. NCBI lineage: Bacteria > Pseudomonadati > Pseudomonadota > Alphaproteobacteria > Hyphomicrobiales > Lichenihabitantaceae > Lichenibacterium > Lichenibacterium dinghuense. The sequence continues at coordinate 2,248,681 of NZ_JAJLMN010000001.1, read as the reverse complement.
CGCGGCCGAGCACCGCGGACGCGTCAACGCCGTCTACATGACTTGCCTCTTCGCCGGTGGTGCGGTCGGATCGATCCTGGGGACGGTGAGCTACCACCGAGGTGGCTGGCCGGCAACGGGAGGGATCGGCACGGCGATCGGTGGCCTGCTTGTCCTACTACTCGCATTGGAGTGGCTCTCTGACCGCGCTGGCAGGACCAAGCGAGTGGAAAAGGTACCCGCCTAATCCTTGTCCGCTTCGCCGCTGAGCGCGAGATCAATCAGTGGCTACGCTAAGCCAACCACACTTCAGCGTATTATCACTATGATAAAATTTGGTAATCGCCTCACCAACGCTGCCACGATGATCCGCTCGCGCTTGATGAAGATGCCGTGGTTTATCAAAACAAGCTTCTGAAGAGCGCCATGATCCTGACCAAGCGCATAGACTGCGCCAGGAGCGACGGTTGACGCCCGTCCACCGTAGGGCAGGGCCGACCCGGAGGTGGAACATAAATTGACCGCTGGCCTGTCGGTGATCAGGTTGCCGTCACATCGTCGCACTCCGGGCCGATGAGCCCGTCGCCCGAATTTCCATTTCTTCCCGCGCTTGCTGTCACCTGCGCCAGCGACGCCATCATTGAAGCCGGGTCTGCCCCGAGCGCCTGCGCGAGGGCCACGAACTCCACCACGTCCAGCCGCCGCTCGCCGCTTTCCGTCTTGGCCACGTAGCTCTGCGGCTTGCCGAGCCGCTCCGCCACCGCGGCCTGCGTCAGCCCGGCCTCGTCGCGGGCCCGCTTCAACGACTCGCACAGATGTGTATGGGCGTCGGAGCGGAGCGTCTTTTCCATAAGCACGCCAGTGGTCGATGGCGCGCAGGGTCATGCTGGATCGGGATTATCCCATTTTGGGATCATTCCGCTGGACTGTGCCCCGCACGGGAAGCGACGTGGTCGTCGGCCGGCGCATCCCGCCCGGCCCGACACAGCACCGAGCCATCCCATGAACGACCTGTCCGCCCCGCTCGCCTCCGCCCCGATCCCGCGCGCGCCCATCGCCCCATCCGAGGCCCGCTTCATCCGCCTCGGCTCCGGCGGCCGTTGGGCTAAAACCGGCATCGACACCGGCACGCTCCGCTTCGGCGCTCCCCACGAGCCGCACGACCTCTGCCTCAAGGGCGACTGGGAGGGGGCCCGCGACACGCTGCTCGCCTCCGGCACCGCAGCCCGCGAGGTCGGCCAGCTCATGCGCGAGCTGCGCGACGTGTACACGCTCGGGCCCGACTGCCTCTGGATCACCCTGGCCGAGGGGCGCCTGTGGTGGGGCTTCGCTGAGCCCGAGGTGGTCGACCTTCGGATGACTGAGGACGGCAGCATGGGCGTCGTGGCGCGCCGCATTATCGGCGGCTGGAGCTGCCACAGCATCTTCGACGACGAACTGCTGATCCCCCGCCTGAGCTCGCGCGTCACCCAGGTCCGCGCCTATCAGCGCACGATCTGCTCGCTGCGTGAGATCGACGCCGTGTGCCGCGCCATCAACGGCCGGGCCGACGACGCCGTCGAGCACACTTTGGCGGTCGAGCACGCTCTGGTCGACGCGGTGGAATCGCTGATCAAGGGCCTGCACGAGACCGACTTCGAGATCCTGGCCGACCTGACCCTGGCGGCGCTGGGCTGGCGGCGGCGCTCGCGCCTGGGCGGCACGCTGGCCGACGCCGACCTGTTCGTCGAGCAGCCCGCCACGGGCGAACGGGCGATGGTGCAGGTCAAATCCCGTGCCGGACAGGCGGTGCTCGACGACTACGTGGCGCGGGCCGACGCCCACGCTTGCGACCGCATGTTCTTCCTGTGCCACACGCCCGAGGGCGGGCTCGACGCCGGGAGCAGGGGCGACGTGCACGTGTGGAGCGGGCGGGCCCTGGCCGAGAAGGTCGTGGCGGCCGGGCTCACCCCGTGGCTGATCGCACAGGTCCGGTGAGGCGCGGTGCGCGTTCGTAATTGGTATGACTAGACACCCATATAGGGGACTGCTACATCGCTCCCATGAGCGACGGCAGCACCCAGCGATACAAGCGTAGCCAGGTCGAGCAGGCCATCACGGCCATCGAGGCCGGCCGGGGTACCCCCGCGGCCGTGCTGCGCGCCAACGTCAAGCGCCTGCTCGACTTCGACCGCAAACCCGAGGCGCGCCTGTTCGACCGCGCCTCCGGCGACACGGCCTTCTTCGACGGCCCGCCGCCGGGGCAGGGCGCCGAGATTGCCTACCGGCCCTACCAAGCCCTCGCGCTGCTGGTCGGCGTGCGCCTGCTCGGGGGCGGCATGCCCCAGAGCCGGGTCGTGCTGTTCCTGCGCGACACCCGCGTGGACCTCGAGGCGGCCTTCGCGCGCTTGGCGGCCACCGACCCTGCGAAGCTCCGCCCCGACCTGTCGGACGAGGAGTTGTCCGACGCCATCCGTGACGGCGAACTCGTCGAGCAGGCGCGAGACATGTGTTTCGTGATCGCGCCGGCGGGCGCGAGCGTGGGGCCGGACAGCGGGCCGCGGCCGGACGAGTGGGGGCTGGCCGGCGGCAACGTGGGCGACATCGGGCTGCTCACGGAGCGCCTCGCCGCCTTCAGCCGCCACGGCCGAGTCGCGATCGTGCTCGAGCTCACCAATGCGGTCCACCAGCTCATGGACACGCTCCCCCGCACGACCGTCCGCAAGCGCGGCCGGCCGTAGCCTTTCCTCGCTCACACCGGAGAACCATCGTGGCACGCCGAAAAGAAGCTCCTACTCAGGTCCATAAAAGTGGGCCGCCCCTCGCGGGCCTGGCTCCGAAGATCGGGCCCAGGCGCGTCGCGGACCTGCGTCCCGACCCGCGCAACGCCCGCAAGCACGATCCCAAGCAGGTCGCGCGCATCGCCGAGTCGATCAGCCGCTTCGGCTTCAACAACCCCATCCTGGTCGACGGGACGGGAACGGTGATCGCCGGCCACGGACGTCTCGCCGCCGCCAAGCAGCTCGGCCTCGCGGCCGTGCCGACCTTGTGTCTCGATCATCTGTCGGAGGCGGAGCGGCGCGCCTACCGCATCGCCGACAACCGCCTGGCCGAGCTGTCGAGCTGGGACAAGGGTCTGCTGGCCATCGAGCTCGGCGAGTTGCAGGATCTCGACTTCGAGCTCGAGTTGACCGGCTTCGACCTCGGCGAGATCGGCCTCATCCTCGACGCCGCGGACGGATCGGCCCCGGAGGACGCCGTGCCGCCGTCCGCGCCCGGCCCCGCCGTGTCGCGGCCCGGCGATGTCTGGATCCTGGGCGAGCACAGGCTGTTCTGCGGCTCGGCCTTGGAGGCGACCAGCTACGAGCGGCTGATGGTCGGCGAGCGCGCCGCGATGGTGTTCACCGACCCGCCCTACAACGTGCCGATCTCCGGCCACGTGTCCGGCCTCGGGCGCAACAAGCACCGCGAGTTCGCCGCCGCCTCGGGCGAGATGAGCGAGGCCGCCTTCACAGCCTTCCTGCGCTCGGCCTTCGAGCTCATGGCCGGCAACGCCGCAGACGGGGCCGTCCACTTCGTCTGCATGGACTGGCGCCACATGGGCGAGGTCCTCGCGGCCGCCAAGGGCGTCTACTCCGAGCTGAAGAACCTGTGCGTGTGGAACAAGGACAACGGGGGCATGGGCTCACTATACCGATCAAAGCACGAGCTTGTCTTCGTCTACAAGAGCGGATCGGCGCCGCACACCAACAACGTCGCGCTCGGAAAGAACGGCCGAAACCGCACCAACGTCTGGGACTTTCCCGGGCAGAACACCTTCCACGCCGGCCGTGCGGCCGACCTCGCCGCGCACCCGACCGTGAAGCCGACGAACCTCGTCGCCGAAGCCATCCGCGATGTTTCGCGCCGCGGCGAGATCGTTCTCGACCCCTTCGGCGGCTCGGGCACGACCATCCTGGCGGCCGAGAAGGCCGGCCGGCGGGCGCGGCTGATCGAGCTCGATCCGGCCTACGTCGACGTCGCGGTGCGCCGTTGGGAGACGCTCACCGGCTGCCAGGCCGTGCTGGACGGCACGGGATCCACTTTTGCGCAGACCACGGCCGTGCGCCGCGCTGCAGAGGGAGAAAGCTACCATGAAGCCGCGTAAGCCCACGGGCGATTATGAGGTCGGCTATGGCAAGCCGCCGAAATCGGGGCAGTTCCGCAAGGGGCAGTCCGGGAATCCGAAGGGTCGGACCAAGGGCTCGCTCGACCTCAAGACCGTGTTGACGGCGGCGCTGCAGGAGAGCGTTCCGGTCACCAACAATGGGCGCTCGACCCGCAAGTCGAAGTTCGACCTGTGGATCATCGGCCTCATCAACCGGGCCGTTAAAGGTGACGCCAAGGCCGGCATGATGCTGCTCGCGCTGCTCGGCCGGACCGGCGTCGCCCTGTCGGAACCCGAGGTGCGGGATGGCGCACTCGACGCCGCCGACGACGCGATGTTCGCTGACTACCTGCAGAAGCTCGGTGGGCCGGGCGAGCCGGAGCAGGATGCGCCATGAGCGACCCGCGTCAGTTTCGGGCCGCGTTGCGCGGCGATCTCGCCTTCTTCTATCGAAAGTGCTTCGCCACGGTTTCGCCGAACGACACCTACAGTCACAACTGGCACATCGACGCCATGTCTCACGCCCTCGGGGGCGTGGCCCGGGGCGAAACACAGAATCTCATCATCACGCTCCCGCCGCGCAACGGCAAGTCGCTGCTCGGCTCGGTAGCGTTTCCGGCCTGGCTTCTCGGCCATAACCCGATGGCGCGAGTCATCTGCGCCAGCTACGCGCAGCCGCTCGCCGGCGAGTTCTCGAACCAGACACGATCCATCATGGCGTCGAACTGGTACCGCGACACGTTCCCCGGAACGGTGTTGAGCCCGCGCAAGAACAGCGAAAGCGAGTTTCAGACCACCCGCCACGGCGGCCGGCTCGCGACATCGGTGGGCGGCGTGCTCACAGGGCGCGGCGGAGATGTCGTCATCATCGACGACCCATTGAAGCCGTCCGATGCCGACTCGGAGGCGATGCGCGAGGCCGCGAAGGCCTGGTTCGACCTCACGGTCTCGTCGCGCCTGAACGACAAGAAGCGAGGGGCCTTCGTGCTCATCATGCAGCGCCTGCACGTCGACGATCTCGCCGGCCACCTGCTCGACAAGGGCGGGTGGACCCATCTCAACCTGCCCGCGATCGCGGAGAAGGAGGAGCGGATCCCCATCGGCTTCGGTCGCCATCATCAGCGCCGCGCCGGCGACCTCCTGCATCCCGAGCGCGAGCCAATGCGGGTTCTCGACCAGATGAAGGCCAACCTCGGCCCGAACGGATTTTCAGCCCAGTACCAGCAGGACCCGGTGCCGGCCGGCGGCAACATGATCGCCTGGGATTGGTTCAGGCGGTTCGCCGTAGAGCCCCGGCGGCGGCCGGGCGATACGGTTGTCCAGAGTTGGGACACGGCTTCGAAGGCGGGCGAGCTGAACGACTACTCGGTCTGCACGACATGGCTGATGCGAGACGGCTTCTACTACCTGCTCGACCTCCAGCGAGCGCGCCTCGACGCTCCGAGCCTGCGCGGGCGCGTGATGGCGCTCTACGAGCGGCACAAGCCCGAGCTGGTGCTGATCGAGGACAAGTCGTCTGGCATCTCGCTGATCCAGGAGCTCCGCCACGCGACCGCCATCCCGATCCAGGAGATCGTGCCGGAGGGCGACAAGACCATGCGGGCCTTCTCGCAGGCGGCGTCCATCGCCGGCGGCAAGGTCTGGCTGCCGGCGGAAGCACCTTGGCTCGACGATCTCAAGACCGAGGTGCTGGCCTTCCCGAACGGCCGGCACGACGATCAGGTCGACAGCATGGTGCAGTTCATGATCTGGGCCTTCGACGACGTCTATAACGCGCCCCGCATCCGCGAGCTTTGAGGGCGCGCTTCGGGGCGGGCAGGACCTTTGCCCGTCCCGCTTCTTAGACGAGGTGGAGAGGCCCGTCCGTCGCCAGCATGTCCAGCTGCCCCGTGAACCGAAACGCCTGCAACCGTTGCAGCGCGGCGGGCGTGAGCGCCAGACCGTATTCGGGCTCGGACTTCAGGCCCGGGTAGTCGCGCGACGAGAACGGCGACTGCGGCTCGCGCCAGGCCGTTGACGGGATCAGATACATCTCGGGCGCGTCGCCCTCGTTCAGCAGCACCAGGGCGAGATAGCGGTTCGCCTCGATCGTGAAGTGGCGCTTGCGCATGAACACGTAGCCCGTGGAACCCCTCGCGGTCTTGACCTGCACGTCGAGGTAGCGCGGTGGCGAGGACGGGATGCGGATGACGAGGTCGATGGCCTTGTCGTCGACCTCGGGCGAGAACACGTCGAGCCCCGCGCGGACCAGCGCCATCTTGACGAAACACTCGCCGTAGCGGCCGACCTTGAGCCGGTCGAGATGCGCCCATGATCGATCCGAGACGGGCTGCTCCGGCGGGAGGTCTGAACCGAGCGCGGCAGGCTGCCGCTCGGCGGTGCTGTCGTCCGTCATGCTGGCGTGACCTCGGCGGGATCGGTGGACGGAGAGGTGCCCCGTCATCGTTTATGACTCATAGGCTGTGGGCCGACCGGGTTCAACTCGCTGATCTCCGCCCATGGATGTCAGGGGGCGAGTCGGGCTGAACCTGCAGCGTCTGCGACGCGAGGCGGGCCTGTCGCAGGAGGAACTCGCCGACCGCAGCCGGGTCCATCAGACCTACCTCAGCGGGGTCGAACGGGGCGTGCGCAACCCGACTGTGACCGTGCTGCAGAAGATCGCCGTCGCTCTCGAGCTGGACATTGAGGATCTGGTGCGGCGTCGATAACTGATGGCCGCCCTCGGCCATTTCCGCGCCGACGTGAGAGCTTGCCTCGTCGCTATGGCCACCACCGAGGTCGACCCTATGGTGCGCGCCCGAGCCGAGGTGAGAGGGGCGACGATGGGCCATGAGCATTCTCCGGCCGATGTCGGGCAGCATCGCAGCCTGGGGAGGGCCAAGAGCGCTGCCGAGGCGTCGCGCCCTGGCGAGGGATCCCTGGTCCTATACGTCCACGAGGAACCCGGTGGCCGGCGCGTGCTGACCGGGGGCGGCGCCACGTCAGACGGGATCTACGCCGACATCTTCGCCGCCCTGCGCCCCGGCGGCGTGTGGAACGGCGTGCCCTACGAGAGCCTGCTGCCGGGGCGGTACGACATCGTCGGAGATGCCCTCGTGCGGGCGGACGGATGCCTCGTGCCTTTGAGCGAATGAGCCCTCAGCCAGCGCAGCCGGGACATCCTCATCTGGAGCGTGGGGGCCGTCCCCACACCAGCCGCAGCGCGGCGCGCTGTTCGGCCCAGCCCATCCCGACCTCGCCCAGGCGCACCACGCCGATGCCGTCGGGCAGCGTGCCGTCGAGCGCCGCCTTGACGATGTCGGGGGCCAGCAGGGCGAGGTTGACCGTCGTCCTGATGTGCCGGTCGCTGAAGCCTTCCCGTAGCGCGATGGAGCGCGTGTCGCGAGCCCTGCCCGACGTGAGGTCCGCCAGCCAAGCCCGGCCGTCGGCGATGGCCTGCACGAGGCGCGCCCGCGCCTCGGCCCGGATCGGCCGGACCTCGGCGTCCTCGGGCGCGCCCAGGATGCCTCGCCGGCGTCGCGGCGGCGCCGGCCAGGGCACGGTGAGGGTCTCGGCGTCACGGCTCTCCGGAGCGGCCTGGAGGGCGATCTCAAGCCGGTCCGCGTGGACCACGACCTCGGACACCGCGCCCGCCAGCCACGCCGCCTGCATCTCCGCCGCGTCGGGCGCGATCAGGCCGGCCCCGCGCAGGGCGTCCAACACCATCGCCTCGACGTCGGGCGCGGCCACCCGCGGCCGGCTCCCCGCCTCGGCCTTGCGGCCCTGAGCCAGCACAGAGGACACGTAGTAGCGGTAGTGCAGACCCTTCTTCTGTGCCGTGCTCGGCGTCATGCGGTGGCCGCGGCTGTCGCGGATGAGACCGGTCAGCAGGGCAGGGGCGGCCCGGTTGTCCTGGCCCGCCCGCCGCGCCCCGGTTGCGAGCTGCTTCTGCACGGCATCGAACAGCTCGGGATCGACGATGCCGGTGTGTTCGCCGGGGAAGTGCCGGCCCTTGTGCACCACCTCGCCGACGTAGCACCGGTTCTTCAGCAGCGCGGCGAGTGAGCCCAAGGTGAAGCGCACCCCGCCCCGCACGCTGCCGTCCCGCCGTGGGCTCACCTTGGTGATGATTCCGCCCGCATCGAGCTCGGCCATCAGCGCCCCGAGCGAGCCCGCCGCGAGGTAGCGGGCGAAGATGGACCGCACCGTCTCGGCCTCGGACGGTTCGGGCACGAGCTTCTTGTCGACCACGCGGTAGCCGAGCGGCACCGGCCCGCCGGTGCGCATCCCCTTGCGCCGGGACGCCGCGATCTTGTCGCGGATGCGCTCGCCCGTCACCTCGCGCTCGAACTGGGCGAAGGACAGCAGCACGTTGAGGGTGAGGCGCCCCATGCTGCTCGTGGTGTTGAAGGCCTGCGTCACCGACACGAAGCTGACGCCGTGCCGGTCGAACAGCTCGACGAGCTTGGCGAAGTCGGCCAGCGAGCGGGTGAGGCGGTCGACTTTGTAGACCACCACGACGTCGACCCGCCCGGCCTCGACCTCGCTGAGCAGGCGCTTCAGGGCCGGCCGCTCCAGGCTGCCGCCGGAGAAGCCGCCATCGTCGTAGAGTTCTGGCAGGGGGCGCCAGCCCTCGTGCGCCTGGCTCTTCACGTAGGCCTCGCCGGCCTCGCGCTGGTTGTCGAGGGAGTTGAACTCCTGCTCGAGGCCGTACTCGGTCGACTTGCGGGTGTAAATGGCGCAGCGGAGCGGCTTGCTGGCCGCGGCGGGCGCACCGCGACCGCGGTCGGCGAGGCTGCTCATGGCGCAGCCCCGTCGCCGCCGCGCTTGGCGGGCTCCCGCAGCCCGAAGAAGCGCGGCCCGTTCCAGCGCGTGCCCGTGATGGCGCGGGCGATCTCGGACAGGCTGGCGTAGGTGGCGCCGCGCCAAGCGAAGCCGCCCGCGACGACGGTGACGTGATACGTCTCGCCGCCGTGCTCGCGCATCAGCACCGTGCCGGGCTTGAGGCCCGTCGGACGCGGCACGGGGGCGACGGGCGGCACGGCCGCAGAGCGCGCCTCACCGGCCTGCCGTCGGCGGCTGCCCTCCTTTGCGACGCGGTCGAGCGCTCGGGCCGACTCGGGGTCGAGGTCGCCGAAGGCGCGCGCCTGGAGCCGGTAGGCGAGCAGCCGCACCAGCAGCGGGCGCGCCAGGGCGGGCGGCGTGCCGCGCAGCCGCCTGCGCCAGAGCGCGCGCAGGGTGTCGAGGTCGAGGCCGGGCAGGGCGGCGAGGTCGGCGGCGAGCTGCTGATCGGCCCGGCCCGGCTCGGGGCTGAGGCGGGCGGCGTCGGCCGGAGAGGGCGGGGGAGGGGCCGCGCTCATGCCGCGCCGTCCTGAGCGTCAGCGGTGCCCATCGCTCTTTCATTCGGCCGCGGGTGTGCGACCGCGAGGCGATACAGGCTGCGGCCGTCCTCCCCCGCCACGCGTTCGATCGGCGTCCCGCCCTGGCGCAGGCGGGTCAGGGCGGCCCGGACCGTGTGGCACTGCCAGCCGAGCGCGTCGGCGATGCTGTTGAGAGTGGCACCACCGTCCCGAGCGACGAGGTCGAGCAGCAGCGCCGCCTTACTGCCGACCCGCGGCGGTCGGAGGCCGCCCGGGATGCCCTCCATCGGTCCTGCCGCGTCGGGGCCGTCGGTGCTGCTGCCAACGACGGCAGCGGGTTCCTGCACCGGCCCCGGCGATGCGGCGCTATGGCCGGCCTCGGTGAGCTTGAGACCGGTGGGGCTCCCGTCCGGCTCGGCGAGCCACTTCGGCCCGTCCGCCGTGACGGCGACGGGCACGGCCATGCCGAGGGCGACGAGGCGTGCCGCCATGCGGGCCCGGGCGGCGCCGAGCAGGCGGTCCGGAGGGATCAGGAGGCAGTCAGGATGGTGAATGGCGGCTCGCAGCAGCGCGAGGTGGGCATCGGTGAGCGGGGTGGGCATGGCGGCGTCCGGGATGGCGACGGCTCGGGCCGTCACCGACGCGGCCCCGCACGCGACAGGAGCGCGGCGGGGGACCACGGGCTGTAGCGCGCGCCCGTGCCATCACCACCGCTCTTCGTGCCGTGGAAGTCCAGCGCCTCGTCGGCGCGTAGGGCAGCATCGCGCCAAGTCCCGACTTTCAGGGGTCGCCACCTTGCGGACGTTGAGGCAGATCACCGAACAGCTGGAGACGCCACTTCCGGACCTTGAGCGGGCCGACACCCTACTGGCCGGTGTCGACCCTTGTCGGACGAAAGAGCTATAGGTGCGACGGCCCAAGTGGGTCGCCGCGGTAAGCGTCAGATGTCTGTCTGTTTGGACGTCAGCAGCGCGTCGTCCGCCTTGATGCCAAGGTAGCATGTGAATATTTGTATAGAATGGCCCCTATGTGATGGGTATCGGCATACAACTTTGACCCCCTCGGATGCATCACGAGCAAGCTACACGTCATTGTTGCTGGGCGTGCGGTGGGGGGAGATGAAAGGCACGGACGCGCCGAGCGGCGCGAGCAGGCGGCCCCGAGGACATCCGCGGTGCGCGACGAGGCTGGCCTTCAGCCGGTCGATCCCGGCGACCACGCGCTCGTGTGTGTCGGTATCCGCGGGTCAGGCAGCCACGGCGATCGGTGCGAGGGTCGAAATGGCGACCGGAACATTCGTGGTCAGGGAGCGCACGATAGCGGTCATGACCGGTGCGGCCACGCCATTGCCGATGATGCGGATCTGATCGCGCCGGTTACCCTCGGTGAGCTTGAAGTTGGCGCTGGGACCGCGGGCCGGCTTGCGGGGCGCCAGCCCCATCGCATCACGGAGTTCTGGGACTTGGAGCATGCGCAGGGTGGGCTGTCCCTCGTGCCACTGCACGAGGCCGAACCGGTCAAGCGTCGTGATCGTCCGCAGCGGCCGGTCGAGGGACTGCCAGCCCCCTGCCTTGTCGGACCCGTAGTAGATCACGAGGAAGTCCTTTCCCTCGCCGAGCGCGGCGATGCCCACCCGGGCGCGGGCCAGCGTGTTCTCCGACCGGGTCGGCGTGAAGAGCGGACCCGCCTTCCAGGTGCCGAACGGCCGGATGAAGGTACGGGCCGTGACAGGCACGACATGCGTCCGCTCTGGCATCCGGGGCTTGGCTTCCTGATCGCAGATCACGAAGAGCCGCTTGCGCGCCTGCGGCACGCCGTACTCGGACGCGTCGATCACCACCGGCTCCGCATCGTAGCCAAGCAGCCTCAGGCCGCCGAGCAGCCCGTCATAGCCTTTCCAGTTCTGGAGCGGCGTGACGTTCTCCAGGACGACCCATCGGGGCGCGGAGCTGCCCATCTTCCGAAGGAACTCAACGACGAAGTTTCCCGAGCGCCGGCTTTCCTCGTCACGGGGCTTGTTTCCCTTCGCGATCGAATGGTTGGTGCATTCGGGGGATGCGATGAGCAGATCAATCTTGCCGATATCCCGGCCGAGGATCTCGGGACCTGCGTCCATGGAGAGGCGCTTGTTGACGACCCTCGCGTGCGGAAAATTGCGCTTGAAGGTGCGCGCGGCGACATCCCAGGCATCGACGGCGGCCACGATCTCGGCGCCGGCCATGCTGGCTCCCCAGCTGCTGAGGCCTCCTCCACAGAAGAGATCAACCGTCCGAACCACTACCACCCCCTGAGGCCCTGCCCACGCTCGGTCAAGCTACACCAGCCAGGCTGCCAGGTCGGCTGCCAACGAACAACACCTGAAGGAAACAGCTCCTGTGGATCTTGGCTGATTATCAAGGGGCATCGGACGGAACCGATGCCTGTGGGGACTTCGCGCATGCCGCGACGATGCGGCGTACACAGCGCGCGGGCGATGCTTTGACCTGATATTCCCAGACCCGAACCACCGACCAGCCCGCCTTCCTGAGGGCGGTCCTGTTGCGGCGATCGCGGGCGATGTTCGCCGTGATCTTGGCCTCCCACTTCTCCGAGAGTTTCAGGCGCCATTCGTCGAACCGGTGCCCGTGCCAGAAGTCGCCATCCACGAACACCGCGACCCGCTGCGCCCGCATCACGAAGTCGGGCCGGCCCGGCAGATCGCGGGCATGCATCTCGAAGGCGACCCCCTTCGCCTCCAGCCGGGCCTGAATGGTCGTCTCCGGCTTGGTTCCCTTTCCCCGGATGCGCGACATTACCGCGCTCCGGGTTTCGGGGCTCATAATGTCGCCGCGATGCAGCCTCTTCGGCGCCCCATCGTCGGGCGGAGCTTCGCTCACTGCGCCCAGGAGAAATCGAGATCCCGGAAGAAGCCGACGTCGGGATCGTCGAAAGTGCCGGCCAGCAGCGCCCGGTCGAGCAGCCTGTTACCCTCCTCGCAGCTCGTTTCTGGCAGCAGCACGCAGCTGTGGCAGGCTGCGAGATTAGACGAGAACGCCCCCTCGTCAGGACTTTCCATGCAGACCGGGTCGTTCGAGCACCATGATGCCCTGGCGAGCGCGTCGTGCACCAGCGTCTCGAAGCGTCCGGGCGCCGCCTGCGCGACGAGCCCCCCCAGCGTGCCTTCGGAATCGCCGGACGCCGTGTAGATCAGGAATCCATTCATGGGCTGCTTGGGGATCTCGATACTGCAGTACAGGCGCTCACGCAGCGACGAGGAGCCGTAGCCGCAGGTGAACGTCAGCTCCTTGATGAGGGCGTGGGCAAGCGTCTGGATCATGATGAACCGCGCGTCGACCGGCCTTGCCGCCAGCCTCCTCCCGACCCGCTTGTGATTGTACCCGCCGATGAGCGGCCTGACACGCTTGCCAGCGACGCCGTCCCTGAGCCATTCCTCTATTGCGTCGGCCCTCAACTCGACGAAGATCCCCTCACCACGCACCTCGATTGCTGGGAGCCAATCGATGGTATCGGCGATCCCGAGTGGCTGGACGGCCGGATCACCGCGGTCCGTCTGGGGCATGAGCCGGGAGAATCCGACATGCACCCGCGTCTCGCGCAGTTTGCGAACGAGACCGATGCCAGCGACGAAGCGGCCGAGCCAGCCGTAGCGGCTGCCCTCGATGCGTTCCACGAACAGGTCGTCCTGGGGCCTTCCGCCGCCGCTCCTAAGGACATCGTATTCCTGTTTGCGAAATTCCTCCTCGGTCGTCGCCACCACCAGGGCGGCAGATCCCGCGAGACGGGTTGCCACGGCCTTGGCGAGTGCGTCGGCATCGACTTGGTACACGCCCGCGATCATCGCGCAGGCTTCTTTCGGCACCTTCCCATCCACCGTGACGCTAGTGAGCGTGCGCCACACGGTCGGGTTGTCGAGAACTCGGGCGATCAGGTCGCCCTCTGCGGTCCGTGTTGGCGGGATGTAAATCGAGCTAGTGACGAGGGGGAAGTAGACGTTCGCCCCGCCTCGCTGGACGGTCTGCAGGGCCTGCCCGCACGTTGTCACACCGGTTTCGCGGCCCAGCCAGGGCTGGGCGCCGCCGCACTGCTTGTAGCCCGTCAGGGCATCCTTGTCGAAGGAGCCTGCCAAGGAGCGGCTCTTCTTGCATTTGTCGCAGTTTATCTTGATGCCGGCGAGGCTGGCAGCGCTCCGCCCCGCCTTGAAGAACAGCTTGCGATCGGCGTCGCTGCAGGCGCAGTCGATCCAGTTCTGGAACGGAAAGTCCTCGATGTGTCCGTGCTCGCAGATGGCCACGATGCGGACGGGGATCATCCGCCTGCCGTGACCCGCCTTGCTCTTGCACTCCGTGCATTGCGGCTGGCCGCCGAAGATCGTCGTCTTGCCCATGCGGAAACATCGCGGGCAGTAGTGCCACAGCGGAAAGCGGACATGAGGGATCTTGACCTTAGGGCTGCCCTCGCCCTCCCCAAAATCCGGGGGCTTCCTGAAGTGGCTGCACCCAAGGCGCGCCTCCAGCCGCTCTTCGTTCACGACCAGAGCCGGATCCAGTGCGGCCCCGTCCGGGAACCACTGGTCCAGCCCCGCGCACATCAGGGCCTCGTCGTTCCTGAAGTCGTTGATCGCGCCGATTCCGAAGGGGCTGATGACCTGCGACCTGCGTATGGGACGCCGCCGCGGCAGCTTCCTAGGCTGCATCTGGGCGCCCCTGGCTTTGCCCTTGCCGAAGTGCCCTCTGAACCCCGACCTCATCAGACGCTCCCGCTCGCGTAGGCCGAGACCAGGGTGGCCTCGCAGTCCGCATCGACGTTCCGCATCGACGTTGCGGTCGCCTTGACCGTTCCGATGAGGTGATTGAGGTTCTGCGGGAGCGCCCGCCCTGCCGGATAGATCAGCGGATCGTCCGGGATCTCGGACACCTTTCCGTAGTTCTGGGGTTTCCGACGCTGCCAATCGTCGAGAAACCGGTCGAGGGTGGCGCGCGCCCTCGACACCTCGTCGCGATCTACCAGGGCGACCCTATCCATGACGATGGCGGTCACCGCCTTCCGCTCGGCGTCCGACAGCCCAAGGTTCGGCCTGTCGCGATGCTGCGGGTAGCGGAAGCGCACGACGGCCACAGCCAGGGCGTGGATGGCACGCTCGCAGACCGGGATCGAGAAAGGCGTCACGCTGGTCGGCTCCACGTGCCGGTAGGCGTTCTCATGAAATGGCCTGAAGCTCTCGAAATGTGACCGGTCGCGAGGCTTGAATGGGTTGAAATTGGTAATGACAAGCCCCGGCTTGTCGCGCCCGCGGCCCACGCGGCTCGAAGCCTGGATGTATTCCGATGCCCCCTTCGGCTGACCGACGATCGACATGATGCTGAGGCGCGGCACGTCCAAGCCGACCTGGATCATGTTGGTCGCGTAGCAGAGGTCGACGGTCTCTGTGGACGGCTTCGCCGTAAAGAGCTTCTGCAGCACGCCCGGGATGTCACTGCTGCGCATCCGGCTGGTGAGCTCGTCGAAGTTGTTGATGAAGCGCCGCTGATCCGGGGCGCCGTAGGTCGCCTCGAAGGAGAGCCCGATTCGGTCCCAGACCGCGTTCAGGTACTCGCGGATGTCGGCCTGCACGAGCGTGGAGGCCCGGCCGAGCTCCCGCAGGCTGTTAAAGTAGACGATGAGCGACCAGTAGGGATCGACAAGCGCGTCAAGGCCGGTCGTCGCCTCCACGAGAGCGGGAGCCTGGAGCAGGGTTGCCAGAGTGCGGACCTGCGCCGTGACGTGCGAGGGAACGGCCGTGGCGAGGACGCCGACGTAGGTGCGGCCAGCCTGCCCGGATCCTTCACGCGCGAAGAACGATTCACCCGCCCTGAGCCCCTGGGGCGGGAAGAGCTTGGCGTCGCGACCGTAGACAGCTTTCACCTGCTGTCCGGCGCGTGCGATCGTAGCTGTCGACGCCACGATCTTCGCGGGGATACGGACCCCGTCAGCCACGCGGGTCGTGAACTCGTCGATCACGGTCTCGTAGTGGCCGACCATGGAGCCGAGAGGCCCGGAGATGAGGTGCAGCTCGTCCTGGATCACCAGCTCAGGAGGCGTAACCGCGTTCTCGTTGTCGATGCCAAAAAGGTGTCGTGCCTCGGGGTTCCACGGCATCATCGCGAACTTGTCGACGGTGCCGATCAGTAGTGTTGGCGGCTCCCGATAGATGCCCTCGTCCACGACCTCCAGGGGCAATCCATCCGCCGTCGAGAAGGCGCAGCCGGGGTCCTCGCAGCGGAAGCGTACGTGCTGGTCCCCGCCCGGCCTCTTCTCGCGCCGGTAGCCGAATATGCGGGTAGCGCCGTCGTAGTCGTGCGGCCCCATGTCGATCCCGCACCAGGGGCAGGACAGGATCACGAAGGGGTTGTCGCCCCCTTCGGAAGTCAACTTGCCGAACGCCACGCTGGCGGCGGCGTCCCTGTTCGGGGTCACTGACGAACCCAGCCACAGCCCGATGGTGATGGGCAGGTCACCGAAACGCTTCGGATTTTCCCGACGGACCAGTTCGAGCGCGCAGATGAGCGACGCCGCCCGCTGGAACTGCTGCGTGGTTAGCAGCCGCAGGGTGTAGCGCATGAGGACGGTGGTACCCGCGTCGACCGGATTACGTAACCTGCGGAGCAGGATCACGAGCGCCGTGAGGCCAAGATAGGCCTCGGTCTTTCCCCCGCCGGTCGGGAACCAGATGACGTCGACAAGGCTGCGCTCCTCGTGCCCGGGCTCGACGAACGAGCGAACGTTCATGAGGACGAAGGCGAGCTGGAAGGGCCGCCATCGCGTCTCGTACGGGTAGGCTGGCGCGGGATAGAGGGCCGTCGGCTCCTGGCCGCCAACTCCCTTGACCCACTTACGCCGCTTGTCGTCCTCGGATGACAGGGTGTAGTGCGCGCGCTGGCGCACCATGGCCATGTTCATGAGCTGGAACGCCTCGAAGGCATCCGGGTCGTCGACGAGCAGATCGACGCCTTTTCGGATCCTCCCCAGGCAGTCCCGGCATTCCCGCAGGTGTGCCTCTCCCCGCTCCTTCAGCTCCGGCTCGCCGGCCAGCCCGGCATCCGCCGCAAGCTCGCGTTCCCGCTCGTCGATCCAGGCCTCGTACGCATCCGCCAGGGCGCGGCAGGAGGCGGTGACATCTGCCCGGGAGGCTTCCGCGAGCCTCCGCATCGAGAGTTCCACGCCCGGCGCGTCCTCAAGCGGCAGCACCGGTGGTTGTTCGAAGACCGGTAGCGTCTCGCTTCGGATGCAGATCGGCAAACCCTCGCCACCGATATCCCAGTCGGCGGCGCAGCCATGCCCGACCGCGTAGGTCGGCCGGTGGCGGTAGAGCAGGCTCAGCGAGGCCTCCTCCTCGTCCTGCATCGAGGATGGCCTACCTGGATAAGCGAGGATGGTGGTGCCCGGCAGCGGCTCTACCGAGAGGGAGCACTGGAAGAAGCACTTCTCGTTAATGGGCCGGGAATTCTGGACGACGTTGACCAGCGTGACGGTCACCAGCCGCTCGTTCCCTCCGGCCGGGCGGCTGATCACATCGATGGTGAGCTCCCCGGCAAGGGCCGGCGGAGAAATGCGCCTGCGCGGCAGGCGGATGCGGGTCTCGCGGCCGGCGAGATCCTGAAGCGCATAGTCCTCGGACTTCTCGTCCGGTGTACGGAACCAGAGCTCGGCCTCCGATCCGTCCTTCTTGAAGCTCTGAAAACCGGGGACGGCCTCCTTGTGATAGGTGCCCCAGGTCGCCTTGACGCGAATCCCCCCGCTCACGTCCGCCAGAAAGCTGATCCCCATGGTGCTGGGCAGGAAGGTCGAGGTGGGATCGACCTCCACGTCCGTGTCGGGCGTGCGGTCCTCGCTAGCCGTCGCTTCGATCTCGGCTTGGTCGTCGATGCCGGCTTCGGCCGCGCTGCCGCCCACGCCGTCCTCGCCGACAGCGGCGGCTTCCTCGACATCTGCGGCCTCTTCCCCGGCATCCAGCGTCGCCGAGAAGTTCACGCCTGCGGGGAACAGGATGCCGGCGGAGTAGCGATAGCGGGGTGGGTCCTGGGGCCGGAGGATCTCCTGCCCATGGCGCTTGCGGTCGGCGGAGAGATCGACCTGCATGAGCGGGTAGCCCGGCGCCGGTCCGATCAGCTCCCGACGAAGGCTGTCGATAATGAAGTCCCGCACCTCGCGGGTCGTGCCGACGCTGCGACCGGTCATGATGCCTTCTGTGCAAGGGTGGCGAGGACAGCGTCCGTCAACCTCTTCTCCATTATGGGACGCGACGTCTCGGGAGCGAGGATGAACAGTCGCAGGCGTGCCCGCGACATGGCAACGTAAAGAATCGCGTCCGATTCGTCCTCGTTCCGGGCGTCGGCGTCGATGACGATGACCACCTTCCGCTCAAGGCCTTTGAACGCGTGGGCTGTCGCGTAGGCGACGCCCTGCCCGGGAGCGTGTATGTCCCTGACGGGCCAGCCTCCGACGTTAGAGACGCACGATAGCAGCGAGTTCTCCCTGCGCCGCGCTCCGAGGATGACCACGTCGGCGGCCTTAATGCCGCTCTCGCGAAGCTGCCGCACGACCGCTTCGAGTTTCGCAAGCCCTGAGGCGCGGTCGGCATGGAACTGCAGGCTGACCTGCTCGCCTTCCGGCTGCCGGTCGCTCAGCCGCTGCTCCCCGAAGCCGCTGAGGATGCCCGTCTGCATCGCGATCCGGCGCGTGTTCCTGCAGTTGAGGCGGAGGTTGAAGACGGCGACATCGCCGAGCGACGCCCTCAGAAGCTCCAGCGATGCGTCGGACGAGCCCGTGTAGAGAGCTTGTCTCGTGAAGTCGCCGAGCAGGAGAATCCACGTGCCACTGGCGGCGTGCGACCACGCCTTCAGCAGCTCCGCTAGCCGCGGCGACGGCAGATCCTGGACCTCGTCGAAGACGATGACGTCGAAGCGTTCCCCGCTCTCCTCGATGGCGAGCGCTCCTAGTTCGTAGTAGAGGCGCCCGTACAGCTGATCGCCGGAGGTTCCGGCCTGTTCCGCCTGTCGCAGATCCTCGGCGAAGGGAGAGTTTGCGATCCGGTCCCTGAGAAGACCATGCAGGTGGCCGGCCACGACGCGCCCCGGTCCGAAGCCCGCCGTCGCGTCCTGCAGCCACCCGCCCAGCCCTCCGTTAAAGCACGAGACGAGGACGCTGCGCCCCGTCTGGGCGATCCGGCGAGCCTGCTCGATGCCGATCAGGGTCTTGCCTGTTCCCGCGGGACCACGGAGGAGACAGACAGGGTTGTCCGAGACGTTGTCGAGGGCCTCGAACTGCTCCTCCGTCAGGATTTTCAGACGCTCCTCGGTGTCCCAGTGCTCCGATGCCGGGAATGGCACCCGCTCGAAATCCGGGCGAAGGAAGGACAGCATCCGCGAACAGGTCGCCGCACTCGGGGCGACGAGATCCGTCCGCCCGGCGAGTTTCGCCAGCGAGGGTGTGGTCCGTATCCGGGATCCAATATCGCCATCGAGTTCGTCCCGGGCGATGACCTCGTCCCCGGTCGCTTCCGGGGTACGCGGTGGACTCGCGACATCCGGGAACACGACGAGCCATCCGACGGGACAACGCGCCTCCTGCGAGCCTGCCCCGAACTTCGCCTTAAGCGCGGCCAGCAGCTTCCACTGGCCTTCCTGGGCCTGACGGTAGGGACTGCGTTTCAATCGATCCGTTGCGCCGTACCGGTTGCGGGTGGTCCAGACGCCGTCCGCGACGGAGACGCCCCCACCCTTCACTTCGATGCAGACGATGCCGAGACCTGGGATCAGGACGACGAAGTCGATCTCCCCGAACTCGCCCGTCCAGGCGCTCGAAACCCCGAGGGAATGGAGGACCGTCCAATTGTCGCTCGACGACGCGGACCGCAGCGCCTCGAAGACGCGCCGCTCGGACACGACGATGGACGCATCGACGTGACGTGGCACCATCACGGCCATATCAGGCGGCCCTGGCGCGCAGCTGGGACGTGAGGAGGCCCGACTTCCAGACGGGGTCCTGCCAATGGAGGCGGTTGACGTACGAGGCCGGACACTCGCGCGCCTCGTCCTCCACGCCTGCCACTTCAAGCACCCAGACGGTGCCGATGCCGAGATCGATGGCCAGCTCCGTGTCGGAGGGTTCGAGCAACATCTTGCCGCAGCGGCGGGAAAGCAGGTCGGTGAGCTTGGCTCCGGCCGTCTGATGGAGTGCCCTTAGCTCCGCGATGGCATCCGTGCACGCCTTCCACGCAGCGGGCCTGATCGTCTGATCCGGGAAAGCACGCGCGATTGCCTCGACATCGTCGACCGATCGGGGGCCGATCAGGGCCGCGTTGTGCAGCCAAGCGCGGACGGTTGCCGGATGCCGACGTACCCCGACGAGTTCCAGCCTGCGATGGATCGCTGAGTGGTCGACGGACGCAGCTTGCAGAACCCGGCGCCACAGGCTCGAATGCTGGCGGAGCGCCTCGTAGCCTTTCTCGCCCTTGATGTCCTGTGCGAGCAGGCGGATCACGTCACGGTCCCCGCCTTCCCGGACCACGATCCGAGTTTCAGGGGCGAGGTCCGCGGTATGCGCCTCGCGGACATACGTCTGCCCGCCGTCGCTTGGCACGAGCAGGGTGATCTCGTGCTCGGCGGTCATGGCCGACCACGAGCGCCCCGCGAAACGGACGATGCGAGCCTCGCAGGTCTCCTCCCCGCGCGAGGGTGCCGGGATGGTGATCCGCCGCACCCAGCTCCATTCCCTGGTCGCGCGATCGAAGCCGTCGAGGTGATCGATGTCGGCCGGCGCCAGCGGTTGCATGGAGGCCTCGTAGCGCGGCTCCGGGAATCTCGCTCCGGCGATGCTTGTGAGCTTGGTACGGGCCTTGACATCTAGCCGCATGGCCCTGCGCAAGGCATCCCGTCGACCCAGGCGGCGCCGGTAGCAGTCGGTCTCAAACTCGTATCCGAGGAACAGCGTGTTCGCCGAAGGCCACGGATCGACGAGGCGCTCGAAAAGATCCCGACGCATGACCGAGAACCCGACGATCGATGCCCTGTCCCCTTCCTGCGCTAGCTCGCGCACGGCCACGCAGCGCGTTTCGAGATCGTGGCGCCTGAAGAAGGCATCAGCCCGCTCGCGGCTCTGACGGTTCCCGGTCACGAAGATCTGTCTGTAGGTGCTCTCGCTGGCCGTCCGGGCCAAGCGAAGCAGCTCGCCGCCTTTCGCGGTGAGGCTGCCGCCGACGGCAAGCGCGCGGAAATTGTCGACCGCGTCCGCGAACTCGACCGCGGCGCCGGCGCCTTCTGGACCCAGCCTTGTTCCGATGCGATCCGCGGCGCGCCTGATCGCATCTGCGGCGGCGACGGCGCTATCAAGCTCGGCATCTTCGGGCACCGTCAACCAGTTCGCGCACGAGAAGAAGAGGTTCTGGGCGCCTGATAGCAGATCCTCCACCCATTCCTCTTCCTCGACCGACTCGTCCCCTAAGCGCAGCCCCAGGTGCGCGAGAGCCGCATCCGCCCGCCTGAGGGTATGCGATTTGCAGGAGATGAAACCCGGAGTTCTTAGCGTCTCTCCGGCAGCCGCACGGAGTGAGGCGTCGATGCCACTAGAACCCATGCGGATCTCCGACGGGCCGGCCCCGATGATCTCGTGCGCGGTCGGCTCCCAGACCACCCATCCCTTGTCCGCCAGGAACGCGATCTCCGAGCGCCTGCGAGCCTCCACAAACAGGATGAGCCGCTGCCGCTCGGCAATCCGTCCAGCCAAGCTGAGATCCCTGAGGACCATGTCGAGACGATCAGTGAGAACGAGCCTGGATCCAGGTTCAATGTCCTCAGCGAGACAGGCACGTTCTAGGTCGAGCAGTTCCCTCTCGATGGCGATCATGGGCTGCCCGGCCGAGCCGGATGGCTCGATTACGTAGGCCTTACCCGCCGCATCCAGCCCGCCAAAGGGGAGGACCCGCCTGACAGGCATCAACGCGGGGCCTTCAACGCTGACCAGCGGCAGGGATGCAAGCGTGCGGTGGAAACTCTTCCGCATGCCTGCCAGGATGACCCTGGTCCTAACGAGGCCGGTGTTCGCAAAGAGCTGGCTGCCCAACAGCATGTCCAACTGGTTCGGTTGAGGGGCGACGAACTTCGTGTGCTGGGTTCCGAGCGGCTGGTGGCGTGTGGTCGGCTCGAACCAGAAGGCCCGGTCGGCCGAAGCGTAGCGGGTGCCGTTGGACTTGTAGGTGGCCTTGTCCATCATCCGCAGTCGAAGCGACCCGTCCGCGTTGACGGCATCGAGCTCGAACACCTCTCCGCCGGGACCAAGACGGACGCGCTTGCCTGGACGCAGGCCTTCCCTGAAGGCAGGGCGGGTGCCCTCCAGATCCACCGCGAGACACTCGATGGCCGCCATCAGGCCGACGGTCTCGGAAACCTGATCCGTCGATGGAAGAACGATGCAGATCGGCTTGTCGACCTCGGTGGCGAGCGCGGTCGCCAGAAGCACGTGGAGCAGGTGCGTGGCCTCGACTGCACCAGCATCGACTTGGAAGCGGGCTCTCGCGATGGCGGCAGGCTCGATGACAAGTCGGGGTCTTGGAGCCGGCGTCGGCGCAGGTGCCACCGTCGCCACGATGTCAATGCTTAGGGGGACAAAGGCCTCGCTCTCGGTCACATTACCCTGACCGCAGCTTTCCACCGCTGCAGGGGCAGTGATTTCGCAGGGCTGCACCTCTTTCGGCTTCGATTTGCGCGACAGCAGGTGCGCGCGCCGGGCAGCGGCGATGGCCTTGTCGGCCATCATCCGATCGAGCTCCTGGCCCTTGTGCCTCCCCCCCGGAAACATTCTACGGCCCCCGCAAATCGAATGAGTCCGATGTTCTATCCCTCCATGCTGCAATCTCACGGTGACGCTTGCAAGGGCGGCGTGGCGCAAATCGCAACGGATTGTGAATGTGAACCAAATACACCTCGGGTCCGGTCGCGGCCTGCTGGTCAGACGAGAATGCACTGCCCCTGATCGAGTAATGTGTCGCCTGCGATCGAGGCATTCGACATGCGCCTCACGCGGTCATACCGGCTCGGAGCCGATTAGATAGTATTCGCGCACACGACCTTCGCCGTATCTACGCCGAGACAAGGGGAAAATGAGCATGTCCCGCCCGTCTTGGAGGGCATGCGAGCGTTCCCGCGGCCTCGCTGGCGCCATCGCAGTGCGCGCGGCTCACGTCGGTTGATTGGCGAAGCGGCCTACCAGACCGCCCCAGAGCGGACGCTTCCAATGCCCGCAATGGGTCGGCTCCAGACACGCTCAGGCAAGCCGTCACGTCAGCCACTCCCCCAGCTTCGACCATCGCCGACGCTGCCCGCCGTTCCTGACCGCCATCGCAACGGCCTTTCGCTGGCCCACCAGCACGACGAGGCGCTTGCCGCGCGTCACGCCCGTGTAGAGGAGGTTGCGCGCCAGCATGGTGTAGTGCTGCGTCATCACCGGAATCACCACGGCCGGGTACTCCGACCCCTGCGCCTTGTGGACCGTCGTCGCATAGGCCAGCACCAGGGCGTCCAGCTCGCCGAAACCGTACACCACCTCGCGGCCGTCGAAGGTCGCGACCAGCTCGCCGGCCTCCGTATCGATGCGTGCCACGATGCCGAGGTCGCCGTTGTAGACCTCCTTGTCGTAGTCGTTCTCGACTTGCATGACCTTGTCGCCCGGCCCGTAGGTCCAGCCGAAGCGCTCCACGCGGACCTCGCCAGGCAGGTTCAGCACGCGCTGGAGCTCGACGTTGAGCGAGCGAGCGCCGACGCCGCCCCGGTTCATCGGGCACAGCACCTGGACGTCGCGCACGGGATGGAGACCAAAGGCGCGCGGGATGCGCTCGCGGACCACGGCGAGGACCTTGGCGACGGCCTGCTCCGGCTCGGCCGCGTCGACCACGTAGAAGTCGCTCGGCGCGGTCCCGGCCGGCGTCGGCTCGGGCATCTGCCCGGCGTTGATCCGGTGCGCGTTGACGATGACGCGGCTGGTCGCCGCCTGCCGGAACACCTCCGTCAACCGGACCACCGGTACGGCGCCGGAGCCGATCACGTCGGCGAGGACCTGCCCCGGGCCGACGGAGGGAAGCTGGTCGACGTCGCCGACGAGAAGGAGCGCGGCTCGGGACGGCAGGGCGCGCAGGAGAGCCTTCATCAGCAGGACGTCGACCATGGACGTTTCGTCGACCACGAGCAGGTCGCACGCGAGCGGGTTCGCCTCGTCCCGCTTGAAGCCGCCGTTCTTCGGGTCGGTCTCCAACAGGCGGTGGATCGTCTTCGCCTCGACGCCGGTCGACTCCGTCAGGCGTTTGGCGGCCCGGCCCGTGGGGGCACAGAGTGCGACGGCGACGCCCTTTGCCAACAGCATCTTCAGGATTGAGTTGACCAGCGTCGTCTTACCAACCCCTGGCCCGCCGGTGATGACGAGCGCCCGGCTCGCCGCAGCGAGGCGCAGGGCCTCGCGCTGGCTCGGGGCGAGGGTGATGCCGGCGCGCGTCTCCAACCAGGGCACGGCCCGCTCGACGTCGATGGCGGGCCAAGGTGCCTCGCCGGCCGCGAGGGATCGGAGGCGTTCAGCGATGTCCCGCTCGGCGTGGTACAGGCCGGCCAGGAACACGCAGCGGCGCTCCCCGACTGTGTCGGCCACCACCGTGCCCTCGGCGAGTTCCAGCGCGAGGGCGGCTGTCAGCCGTTCCGCCATGACCTCCAGCAGCTCGGCGCCGGTGCGCAGGAGGTCGTCCTCGGGCAGGCCGCAGTGGCCCTCGTCCATCGCTTCGGCGAGGGCATAGCTCACTCCGGCCCGCACCCGGACCATGGCATCCTTAGCAATGCCGAGCTTGGCGGCGACCTGGTCGGCCGTCTTGAAGCCGATGCCGCGAATGTCGCGCGCCAGCCGATAGGGGTTCTCGTTGATGGTGGCGACCGCCTCGGCGCCGTAGGTCTTGTAGATCCGCACCGCCCGGCTCGTGCCGACGCCGTGGGCGTGCAGGAACAGCATGATCTCGCGGACGACCTTCTGTTCGGCCCACCCCGCGGCGATGCGCTTCGCCCGCACGGGCCCAATGCCCTCCACCTCGCGCAGACGGGACGGATCGGCCTCGATCACGTCGAACACGGCCTCGCCGAACGACTTCACGAGCCGCTTGGCGTAGGCCGGGCCGATACCCCGAATCATGCCAGAGCCGAGGTACCTCTCGATCCCCTCGAGCGTCGTCGGCGCGGTCGCCTTGAGAAAGGCGGCCCGGAACTGCAGGCCGTGCGTGCGGTCGTTTATCCAGGTGCCGGCAGCCTGGACCCACTCGCCGGCCGAGATCATCGCAGCGTGGCCGACCACGGTGACGAGGTCACGCTGTCCGCGCGCCTTCAGCCGCAGCACGCAGAAGCCGTTTTCCTCGTTGTGGAACGTCACGCGCTCAACGAGCCCGGCGAGGTTCTCGGTCGGGGTGGACGTCGCCAGGGCGGGGACGGAACTCATGCCGGACAGCGTCGCATGCCGCCCTGCGGCAGAGAAGTTCGCAGCCTCCGCGACAGCGACGACCGTGCCCACCACACCACGCCCGGGTCCCGCTCGGCATTGGGGAGGTCAGGAGCCGATCTCGCTGCACAGGGGGGTTAAGGCGCTCGCGAACGATGCACCCTGTACGAACTCGTGTCTCCTGGCGCGCATGAACTCGTCTCCGAACACAGGAGGACGGTTCGAATCGGAAAGTCGCTGCGTGGCGACCGGAGAAAAGGAGGGTCAAGCAGAGCCAGTGCATGCGCCGACGATGCGCACGGCCACCGACTCGAGAGCAAGTTACTGGTCGGTCCGGTATTTTGTGAGAGCAGAACGGAGACCCTAGTGGGCCTGACTACGTGGTGGAGCTGAGCGGAATCGAACCGCTGGCCTCTGCAGTGCGATTGCAGCGCTCTCCCATCTGAGCTACAGCCCCAACGTGGCGCCTTCATAGAGGGCCTCCGTCCCGCCTGTCAATCGCGACTTTCGCTTGACAGGCGGGACGGGGGTTTTTCGCTGGGCTCAGTCGTCCGTCTCGGCCCAGCTGCGGCCGTCGCGCTCGACCAGAGCGATGGCGGAGGACGGGCCCCAGGTGCCGGCCGTGTAGCTCTTCGGCGGCTCGTTCGAGCCGGCCCAGGCCTCGATGATCGGGTCCACCCAGGCCCAGGCGGCCTCGACCTCGTCGCGGCGCATGAACAGGGTCTGGTTGCCCCGCACCGTGTCGAGGATCAGGCGCTCGTAGGCGTCCGGGTTGCGCACCCCGAAGGCCGCCGCGAAGCTCATGTCGAGCGACACGTGCTTCAGCCGCATGCCGCCGGGCCCCGGGTCCTTGATCATCAGGTAGAGCTTGATGCCCTCGTCGGGCTGCAGGCGGATCAGGAGCTGGTTCGGCTGCGGGGTCTCGCCCTCGAACACCGAATGCGGCACCTGGCGGAACGTCACCACGATCTCCGACACGCGCGAGGGCAGCCGCTTGCCGGTGCGCAGGTAGAAGGGCACGTTCGCCCAGCGCCAGTTGCCGATCTCGGCCTTGATCGCGACGAAGGTTTCCGTGTTGCTCGCTTCCCCGAGCTCGTCGAGGTAGCCCGGCACGGCGCCGCCCGCCGAGGCGCCGGCCCGGTACTGGCCGCGCACCGTCAACTGCCCGGCGTTGGACGCGTCGATGCGCTTGAGGGCTTTGAGCACCTTCAGCTTCTCGTCGCGCACCGCGTCCGCCTTCATGGACGGCGGGGGCTCCATGGCGACGAGGCACAGGAGCTGGAGCATGTGGTTCTGCACCATGTCGCGCATGGCGCCGGCCGTGTCGTAGTAGCCGGCCCGCCCCTCGACGCCGAGCTCCTCCGCCACCGTGATCTGCACGTTGTCGACGTGGGACGCGTTCCACAGCGGCTCGAACAGGGCGTTGCCGAAGCGCAGCGCCATCAGGTTCTGCACCGTCTCCTTGCCGAGGTAATGGTCGATCCGGTAGATCGCCGCCTCGGGGAAGACCGCGCCGATGCCCTCGTTGACGGTCAGCGCCGAGGCGGCGTTCTTGCCGATCGGCTTCTCCAGGACGATTCGGGCGCGCGGCTGGGCGAGGCCGTGGGCGCCGATCTTCTCCGCGATGGGCACGAACAGGTCCGGGCTCGTGGCGAGGTAGTAGACGACGATGTCGTCCTCCCGCTCGCCGATGAGGGCCGCGAGCTCGTCCCAGCCCTTCTCGTCCCCGGCGTCCGCCGACACGTAGTCGATGCGGTCGATGAAGGCGTCGAGCGCCCCGTCGGCGTCCACGCCCTTCACGGCGGCGCGGGCCATCTCGCGGTAGCCGTCGCGCCCGAGGTCGCGCCGCGCCACGCCGATGATGCGGGCGAGGCGCGGGAGCTGGCCGGCCATGTCGCGGTGCAGCATGGCGGACAGGAGCTTGCGGCGGGCGAGGTCGCCCGTGGCGCCGAACACCACCAGCGTGAAGGGGTCGACGGGGATGGTGCGGCTCGTCATGGGGCAGGGGCTCTCCGTTGCGTGTCGCGGGCGCAGTGCTGGGCCCGGTCAGGCACGCGCCGTGCCAGAGCCGGCGCCCGCGGCGGCCGCCAGGGGCGGACGTCGAGCATGCCGCGCCGCCCGGGGCAAGTGACGGCGCCCCGATCGCGGAGCGCGCCGGCGCTGTGACACCTTTGGGAGCTTTCGGCGTTGACCGGCGCCCTCCCACCGAAGGATTTCAGATGAGCATCTTCGGCAACATCGTTTCCGCGCTGTTCCACCACGCCCCGGCGGCCGCGCCCGAGCAGACCGCCGCCGCGGACGCGCCGGCCTCGGCCGCCACGACCTCGGACCCCGCGCCCGCCGGCGACGGTGCCGCGACGCCCCCGGCCGGCGGCGCGCCCTCGGCGGC
Organism: Lichenibacterium dinghuense; assembly: GCF_021730615.1. Classification (NCBI taxonomy): domain Bacteria; kingdom Pseudomonadati; phylum Pseudomonadota; class Alphaproteobacteria; order Hyphomicrobiales; family Lichenihabitantaceae; genus Lichenibacterium; species Lichenibacterium dinghuense. The sequence continues at coordinate 2,221,353 of NZ_JAJLMN010000001.1, read as the reverse complement.
CGCGGCCCCGGCGTCCGCCGGCACCGCTTCCGGCGGGTCCGCGCCTCAGACCGTGGACGCCAAGGCGGTGCTGGCCGGCCTCGCCGCCAAGAACCCGCAGAAGCTCGACTGGCAGCATTCCATCGTCGACATGATGAAGCTGCTCGGCCTCGACTCCAGCCTGTCGAACCGCAAGGAACTGGCGCAGGAGCTGGGCTACACCGGCGAGATGGACGGCTCCGCCGCCATGAACACCTGGCTGCACGGCGAGGTGATGAAGAAGCTGTCCGAGAACGGCGGTCAGGTGCCGGCCAGCCTCAAGGCGTGAGGGGGCGGGCGGCTCACCGCACGGACGGGTGAGCCGCCCGCCAAAGGTCGGCGAGCGTCGCCGGGCTCTCTCACGGCTTCGGCGCGTCGGCCGAGGCGCTCGGCTGGCCGGGCGGCGTGCCGGCAGCCGGGGCCGAAGCGGCTGACGCGCTCGGCACCGGCGCCGGCTCGGCCGGCGGGGGCGGGACCGGCCCCGTCGAGCCCTGCACGTCGCCGAAGGACACCGGCGTGCCCTTGTCCACCATGGCGGCGAGGTTCAGCGCGTCCCAGTTGGTCATGCGGATGCAGCCGTGCGACTGCGTCTTACCCACGGCTTCCGGGTCCGGCGTGCCGTGGATGCCGTAGCCGTCGCCGCCGAGGTCCATCCACACGAGGCCGACCGGGTTGTTGGGGCCCGGCTGGATGCTGAAGGGCTCCTTCGCCGACACGCCCTTGAAGTGGTACTTGGGATCGTAGGTGTAGACGGGGTCGCGGTCGACACGGTGCACCGTGAAATCGCCCGTCGGCGCCGGCTTCTCCTCGGAGCCGATCGAGGCCGGGTAGAAGGCGATGAGCCGCCCGTCCGCCGCCAGCGCCTCGACGTCCGGGCCAGCCTTGTCGACCACGATCCTCGCGACCTTGACGTTGGGCTTGGCCTCGGTGACGTCGGCCACGGTGATGCGCTGCCCCGCGGCGAAGCGCGAGCCGGGGTTCAGCGCCGCGAGCAGCGTCGGGCTCATGTGGTAGCGCTCGCCGAGTTCCTCGCGGATGTCGCGGTAGCCCATGTGCGGCAGCTTCGACTGCGCCTCGAACTTCGCCGGGATCACCCTGGTGAAGGGGCCGTCCGCCTCCTCCTTCGTGACCTCGACGGACTTCAGCGGCGCCGGCGCGCCGGCGGTCAGCCTGTCCCAGGTGGCCTGGTCGAGCCGGCCCGACGCCGGCAGGCTCATCTGAAGCTGGTAGGCCTCGAGCGCGTGGCGGAAGTTCTCGCCGTCGATCCCGTCGATGGCGCCCGGCGAGAAGCGCGCCCGGTCGAGCAGCACCTCGGCCTTGACGACCTCGGGCTCGGCCCGCCCGGTCGGCTCCTCGGGCAGGGGCGTGAAGGCGGCGTCGTCGACGGCCTTGGCGGCCAGCGGCGGGGGGGCGGCGGGGTGGGCGGCCAGGGCCGGCGGGGCGCGACCGACGAGGGCGGCCGCCGCGAGCGCGACGCCGAGGGAGGAACGAGGGGTCATGGACGGATTTTCGCTCGGGGGTAGCCGGGACCAACGGGCCGGCGGGGATCGTTGTTCCAGCCAAGCTCAAGCTGAGATCCGATGCCGCAGCTTGATTCGGCCCGGCCGCGGTGGCATCGCAGGCCACGACAGGCCCAGGGTGGCCGGCCGAGGATGAACCCGCCATGACCGACCAGCCCCAGCGCCTCATCGCCGACACGCTGGACCAGACGCGCGACCTGATGGACGCCAGCGCGCGCGACGGGGCGCTGCTCGACGCGGTGGGCCGCACCGCCGCGGCCCTGACCGCGACGCTGCGCTCCGGCGGCAAGCTCCTCGTCGCCGGCAACGGCGGCAGCGCCGCCGACGCCCAGCACATCGCGGGCGAGATCGTCGGCCGCTTCCTGTTCGACCGGGCGCCGATGGCCGCGATCGCGCTGACCACCGACACATCGATCATGACCGCGGTGGCCAACGACTACGGCTTCGATGCCGTCTACGAGCGGCAGGTGCGGGGCCTCGGCAAGCCGGGCGACCTGTTCATCGGGATCTCGACCTCGGGCAACTCCGCCTCGATCCTCAAGGCCTGCGCAGCGGCGCGCGAGATGGGGATCACGGTGGCGGGGATGACGGGGGCCGGCGGGGGGCGGATGGCGGAGCACTGCGACATCCTCATGCGGGTGCCCTCCGAGCGCACCTTCATGATCCAGCAGGTCCACATCACGCTGGGCCACATCCTGTGCCTGATGGCCGAGGCGGACATCTTCGGCGCCCCCGGCCGCGCGTGACGGAACCCCTGCGCCCGGCGGTCTTCTTCGACCGCGACGGCGTGATCAACGCCGACCTCGGCTACGTCGGCGACGCGTCGCGCTTCGCGCTCCTGCCCGGCGCGGCGGCCGGCGTGCGGGCCGCCGCCGAGGCCGGCGCGCTCTGCTTCCTGGTCACCAACCAGTCCGGCGTGGCGCGCGGATTCTACGCGGAGGCGGACGTCCTCGCCCTGCACCGCCACATGGCCGACCTGCTGGCGCGCGAGGGCGCGCGCTTCGACGACATCCGCCACTGCCCGCACCTGCCGGACGCGCCGCTCGCGGCCTATCGGCTGCGCTGCGCCTGCCGCAAGCCGGAGCCCGGCATGATCCTGGACCTGATGGCGCGGTGGCCGGTCGACCGGGCGCGCAGCGCCCTGATCGGCGACAAGCCGAGCGACATGGAGGCCGCGCGCGCCGCCGGCATCCGGGGGGTGCTCTACGCGGGCGGCCCGCTGGCCGACGCCGTGCGGGCCGCGCTCGCCGGCGTCTGACGGGGAGGGGAGCGCCGCCGGGGCGGCGGACCCGGGACCGCGCCCCCTCAGGCCCCTGCGAGGTCGCGCATCACGGCCGCGCGGGCCGCGGGGCCGTCGGCGAGCAGGTGGACGTGGATCTCGTCGGCGCCCGCCGCCACCGCGGCGCGGAAGGCCCGGCCGTCGTAGAACAGGTCGGGCTGCGGGCCGGTCTCGGCGAGGGCGAGGATGCGGGGCGCGCCGGCGCCGTCGCGGCCGACCGCCATCACGACCGCGTCGGCGAACCGCGGCGCGTCCTCGCCCGGCGCGGGCTCGCCCATCGGGAACACCGAGAACAGGTGGCGGCGGCCGCTCAGCCCGCGCCAATGGCGGAAGCGGCGCGACAGGTCCGTGCCGGCGAGGCCGGCCAGGGGCGCCGCCAGGGGAGCGGAGGGGGACGCCGCCGGGGCACCCGCCCGGGCGGGCGCGGCGGCGGGGCGGACCAGCGTGGCGACCGCAGAATGTTGCATCTCTGTTCTCCCCGTCGATGAGAACAAAAATAGAACAAGACGGGAGCGAGGGTCAATCCGGCCGGGGGCGCTTCAGGCCGGGACGGAGCCCTCGGGGAACATCGACGCAAGCCTCGGGTCAGCTTGGACCGCCTCGGCCATCAGGCGGCGGCTCGCGCCCTCCACTCCCTCGATCATGCGGTCCTGGAACACCTGCCGCGGCAGGCCCGGCGGGATCACGGGCAGGAACTCGACGACCGCGGTGCCGGGGCGGCGGAGGAACGAGGCGCGCGGCCAGAACAGCCCGGAGTTGACCGCCACGGGCAGGCAGGCGGCGCCGGTCTCGGAATACACGAAGGAGATGCCGGCCTTGTAGACGGCGGGGTCGCCGGGGGCGCGCCGCGTGCCCTCGGGAAAGATGAACACCTGCCGGCCGGCGTCGAGCACGGCGCGGGCGCCCCGGCTCACCTGCTGCAGCGCGGCGCGGCCCTGGCCGCGGTTCACCGCGATCTGCCCGGAGCGGCCGAGGTACCAGCCGAACAGCGGGATGCGGGTCAACTCGCTCTTCAGAACGAAGGTGAAGTCCGGAAACAGCGCGCAGAGCGCGATGATCTCGAGGAAGCTCTGGTGCTTGGCGGCGAGGATGCAGGGCTCGGCCGGGATGTTGCCGCGCCCCCGGAACACCACGCGGGTCCCGCAGACCACGCGCAACAGCCACAGCGAGCCCCGGGCCCACAGGTTGGCGAGCCGCAGCACGCCGCGCGTGCCGAACAGCGCGGTCGGCAGGCCGAACACCATCAGGGCGATGAGATAGGCGTAGAAGAGGAGGTTGAAGACGGCGGAACGCAGGGCCAGCATGCCTTCGTTTTGCCAGACCACGCGGGGGCAGGCAAACCCGGAGGCCTCGGCGCGGGCGAGGGGGCCGCCCCGCCTCCGGCCCGAGCGACCCGGACTTGTGTCCGGTCAGGCCCCGGTGGAGCCCGTCAGCCCGCCGCCCGCGCCAGGTTGAAGCCGAGGCCGACGAAGCCGGCGACGAGCAGCATGCCGCCGACCCATTCGAACCGCTCCCGGCGCTCCGGGTGGCGCTGCCCCGTCGCCACCAGGCCCAGGCCGCCGAGGAGAGTGGTGATGATCGCCATGGTGAACCTCGCCTGTGCGGTTTCGGACGCTCTGAAGATGGCGCGGATTCGTGAAGAAACAGGCCGCCGACACCCGATCCGCCTTCGTCTTGGGCCGGCCCTGCCCAATGCGCGGCCACAAGCAATGAGGCGCTTGCCTGACATTTCGGCGTCACATTTGTGACGGGACAGTCCCGACCTTCGCCGTTTCAGAATGAAACAAATCCCTTGCAATTTTCTCTCATGAGTTAACCATCGGCCCCGGACGGCCTGGACGAATCGCATGAACGCGGTTAAAAAAAGCTAACATCTCAAAACAGAGGTCACCATGCTGCGCTTTATGAAAAATAAAGCGACGGGCTTCCTGTCGCCTGCGCTCGCCATCGCCGGCATCCTCGGTTCCATCGACAATGCCAGCGCTCATGTGAAGTGGTTCTGTGCTTTCGATGTCGCCGGTCAACCTGTCGGGCTGGCCAATGTGTTGTGCCTCGATTTCGAGGAACTGACCGCGCTCACGGTCTTCGTGCTCGTCGCGGCCGGGATCATCGAGCGCACCCCGCTCGGCACCGCGCTGGTGCGGTCCATCGTCAGCTTCATGTCGCCGGTTCGGTGGAGCTCGGACGTCCTGATCCGCGGCATCGCCGGCTTCTTCTTCGTCAGCCTGTGGAGCATGGGCGGCATCATCATCACGCCCGAGCTGAAGACGACGTCGGAACTCATCCCGCTCCTCCAGCTCGGCATCGCCGCCTGTCTGCTGTGGCGCCAGACGCTGGTGCTGTCGGCCGCCGGCATCGTGACGCTCTACGCCATCGCGCTGCACGACTACGGGCTGTTCCACCTGATGGACTACCCGATCTTCCTCGGCCTCGCCGCCTATCTGGCGCTGACGGGCCTCGGCGTTCAAAACCTCGGCGGCCTTCGCCCGCTCGACATCGCCCGCTGGGCGGCCGCCGTCACGCTGATGTGGGCCTCGATCGAGAAGTGGGCCTATCCCGAGTGGACGGCGCCGATGTTCATCAGCCATCCCCGCGTCGCCATGGGCTTCTCCCCGGACTTCTTCATGCGGGCCGCCGGCGCGGTGGAGTTCGGCCTGTCCTTCGCCCTGATCTGGACCCCCCTGGTCCGCCGGGCCGGCGCCCTGATCCTCACCGGCATGTTCCTGTCCGCCGTGCTGGAGTTCGGCAAGATCGACGCCATCGGGCACTCCTGCATCATCGCCCTGCTGCTGGCCATCGCGGCGGACGACAGGGTCGAGGCCGTGCCGGTGCGGCAGATCGTGTGGACGCCGGTGGGCTACGCCGCCTCACTCGCGATCGTCCTGCTCGGCTACTACGAGCTGCACTCGACGCTCTTCGGCACCAGCCTGATCTGACGCCGCCGTCCCGCGCGGCGCAGGATCGACGAGACCGCCCGGACGACCCCGTCCGGGCGGTCTCGCGTTCCGGCTCCGACGGTCGAGGGGGTGATCACTCCCGGACGGTGACGACCAGCTTCATCTTGGGGTGGATGCCGCACAGCACGTTGAAGGTGCCGGGCTTGGTGAAGACGATGTCGGCCTTGGCGCCGGGCTCCTGATCGCCCGAATCGAAGGAGAACTCGGGGTCGTCGACGTAGGCGTGGTGCATCAGGTCGCCGTCGTCGTTGACCACCTCGACCGTGTCGCCCTGCTTGATCGTCAGCGCGCCGGGCAGAAAGGTTCGGCCGCGCTGGGACACCACGATCCGGCTGCCCGTGGACGCCCACGCCGCCCCGGCCAGCACGGCCAGGACCAGCGCCGCCGCCAGTCCGGGCTTCGTCCATCGTGTCGCCGTCATGCCCCGTCCCTTCGGCTGCCGGCGCCTCGGCCGGTCGTCGATCCGAGATGATGTATGGGGACGATGCCTTAATCCTTGGTTGCAGCAAGGTGATAGTCGCTTCATCCCGCCTTTACCACTTCCGGGGCAGAACGCGGGGGAACTCCCGGAAGACCGCCCGATGGACTGCACCCTGGCCAGGATGCCCTCAGCCGCCGACAGGTGCAGCCGCGGCTTCGGCTTGGCGGTCCGGCTCACGCGCACCATCCGCGGACGGATCCTCGTGGCGTTCCTGGTGATGGCCGTGATCACCGGGGCGCTCGGCCTCTACGCCGTGATCCGCATCCGGGAGGCGGGCGAGCTCGCCACCCGGACCTTCGACCAGTCCCTGATGTCGGTGAACTACGCCCGCGCCGCCGCGGCGGACTTCACCCTCATGCAGAACGCCTTCATCCGCTGCGCTGTCGAGACCGACCCCGCCGAGCGCGCGCGGCTGGCCGGCATCGTGGCCGAGGCGCGGACCTCGCTCGTCGAGGATCTGTCCATCGCGGGCGAGCGGGCGCAGTCGCGCCGCGCCGAGGAGGCCGGGAACAGCGCCAAGGCGGCCGTGGCCCTTTGGGACGCCGCCCGCGAGGGTCTCGCGAGCCGGCACGGCGTCGCGGAGAGCTGGCGCGCGATGGACGGCACCGCCGCCGCGGTCAACCAGCAGATCGACCTGCTCGTCAACTACACGGCGGGGGACGGCTTCGCGTACCGGCAGAAGGCCCGCGCCATCGTGGCCGCCGACATCCAGGCGACGCTGGCCGGCACCCTCCTGGCGCTGCTCGCCGCCGCCGCCGTGGCCTGGCTGCTGGCGCGGCGCATCATGGGGCCGGTCGCAGCGGCCTCGTCCGCGGCCGACGACATCGCCCGCGGCAAGCTCGACGGGGCCATCCCCCCGGGCAGCGGCGACGAGCTCGGGGCGCTGCTGTCCGCCATGGCGGTGATGCGCGACAACCTGAGGGTCATGATGGAGCGCGAGGTGTCGCAGCGCCGCTCCGCCCAGGCCCGCCTCGCCGACGCGCTCGAAAGCTCGGCGGAAGGCATCATCGTGGTGGACGCCGACGGGCTCATCGCGCTGGCGAACTCGCAGGTCGCCGACTTCCTCGCCGCCTCGCCGCGCGTGCTCCAGCCCGGCACGCCGGTGGCGGCCCTGGCGGCGCTGATCGAGGCGCCCTCGCTCGGCCGCTCCGGCACGGCTTCGCGCCTCGACGACGAGATGCGCCTCCCCGACGGCCGCTGGCTGCGCGTCAGCCGCAGCGCCACGCGGGACGGGGGCTTCGTGGCGGTGCTGAGCGACGTCACCATGCTCAAGGAGCAGGAGGAGAAGCTCAAGGCCACCAACCTGAGCCTCGATGCCGCGCTCGAGAACATGTCCCAGGGGCTGTGCCTCTACGACGGGAACAGCCGCCTCACGGTGGTCAACCGCCGCTTCGCCGAGATCTACCGGGTCGACCCCGGCGCGGTGCGCCCGGGCCTCGCCTTCGACGACGTGCTCCGCCTCAAGATCGCGGCCAGCGGCGAGACCGTCGAGCCGGCCGAATACCTGCTCCGCCGCCGGGAGGTCATGCGCCGCACCGGCACGGAGGTCTTCGAGGAGACCGCTCACGGCCACACCATCGCGATCGTGCGCCACCCGCTGGCCGGAGGGGGCTGGATCGCCACCTACGAGGACGTGACGGAGCGCCGCCAGGCGGAGCGCCAGATCCTCTTCATGGCGCGCCACGACGCGCTGACGGGGCTGCCGAACCGCATGCTGTTCGGCGAGCGGATCGACGAGGCGCTGAAGCGGCTCGGCCGCGGCGAAGGCTTCGCGGTGCTGTGCCTCGACCTCGACCGCTTCAAGCAGGTCAACGACACGCTGGGCCACCCCGCCGGCGACGAGCTGCTGCGCCAGGTGGCGGAGCGGCTCAGCGCCTGCGTGCGCGAGGTCGACACGGTGGGGCGGCTCGGCGGCGACGAGTTCGCCATCGTGCAATGCGGCATCGCCGGCGAGGCCGACACGATCGCCCTGGCCCACCGCATCATCGCGGCGGTGGACCGGCCGGTCGACATCGACGGCCGGCAGGTGACCGTCGGCGTGTCGGTGGGCATCGCGGTGGCGCCGCGCGACGGCACGTCCCGCACCAAGCTCCTGAAGAGCGCCGACGCCGCGCTCTACCGCGCCAAGGGCGAGGGCCGCGGGGTGTGGCGCTGCTTCGAGCCCGAGATGGACGCCCGCATGCAGGCCCGCAGCGCGCTCGAGCTCGACCTGCAGCGCGCGCTGGCCGAGGACCAGTTCGAGGTCTTCTATCAGCCGCTCTTCGACGTCGCGCGGGACCGCATCGGCGGCTTCGAGGCGCTGCTGCGCTGGCGCCATCCCGTGCGCGGGATGGTGTCGCCGGCCGAGTTCGTCTCCGTCGCCGAGGAGATGGGCCTCATCGTGCCGCTCGGGGAATGGGTGCTGGCCCGCGCCTGCGCCGAGGCCGCGGCCTGGCCCGAGCACCTCAAGGTCGCGGTCAACGTGTCGCCCGCCCAGTTCCGCTCGGCGCGGCTCCTCGCCGCCACGTCGGAGGCGCTGGCCTCCTCCGGCCTGTCGTCGGGCCGGCTCGAGCTGGAGATCACCGAATCGGTGCTGCTGTCGGACGGCGAGGCGACGCTGGACATCCTGCACAGCCTGCGGGCCGCGGGCGTGCGCTTCGCCCTCGACGACTTCGGCACCGGCTATTCGTCGCTGAACTATCTGCTGTCCTTCCCCTTCGACAAGATCAAGATCGACCGCTCCTTCATCCGCGATCTCACCACCCGCAGCGAGGCCGGCGCCATCGTGCGCGCCGTGAGCCAGCTCGCCACCGACCTCGGCATGCGGATCACCGCCGAGGGCGTCGAGAACCGCGAACAGTTCGAGCGGCTCCGGGACGACGGCTGCGACGAGGTGCAGGGCTTCTACTTCAGCCGGCCCGTGCCGGCCGCCGAGGTGGGCGGCCTGCTGCGCAAGTGGGACGCGGTGGCGGCCTGACGCCGCCCCTCGCCTCGGCGCCGCATCCGTGCGACAAGTCGGGCCCGCGCTCCGGCCCGCGACGCCGGCGCGCCCCCTCCGGACTCCCGCGATGACGGCCGACATGTGGGTCAAGTTCTGGGGCGTGCGGGGCGGCATCCCGTGTCCCGACCCGGAATACGCGCGCTACGGCGGCAATACCGCCTGCGTGGAGCTGCGCTGCGGGGCGCGCACCCTGGTGTTCGACGCCGGGAGCGGCATCCGCCCGCTCGGGCGCAGCCTCGTCGCGGAAGGGCGCGGGCGGGACCTCGACCTCCTGGTCAGCCACTGCCACGTCGACCACCTCATCGGCCTGCCCTTCTTCGCCCCCGCGTTCCGGAAGGACGCCACCATCCGCCTGTGGACCGGCCACCGCGGCCGCGACGAGCACCTGCACGACGCCGTGGCGCAGCTGATGACGCGGCCGCTCTTCCCCATCACGCCCGAAACCTTCGCGGCCACGCTGGTGTACCGCGACTTCCGGGCCGGCGACGCCTTCGACATGGGCGACGGGCTCGCGCTCCGCACCGCGTCGCTGAACCACCCCGGGGGCGCCACCGCCTACCGCGTCGACTTCCGCGGACGGTCCTTCGGCTACTTCACCGACCACGAGGCGGCCGGCGACGCGCCGGACCCCGCCCTCGTCGCGCTGGCGCGCGGCCTCGACCTCCTGGTCGTCGACGCCAGCTACACGCCGGCCGAGGTCGCCGACCGCCGCGGCTGGGGCCACTCCTCCTGGGCGCAGGCCGTGGCGCTGGGGGAGGCCGCCGGCGTCGGGCGCCTCGCCCTGTTCCACCACGACCCGTGCCACGACGACGACGCCATGGTGCGGATCGAGGCCGAGGCCGCCGCGGCGCGCCCCGGCACCTTCGCGGCCCGCGACGGGCAGTCCCTGGAGATCGGCGCCGCGCCGTCCGGTTGAGGGCAACGGACCCATCGGGGCTTTGACGGGGCCGCCCCGGCCCGGTACATCGCGGCACGCCGCGGCGCCCGGGGCCGACGACCGCCCCCTCCAGCGCCCGCCCTTCCCGCGTTCATCAGCCCGGAGCGGAGCCCATGTCGTCGCAGATCCCCGGCCCGAGGCCCGAATTCGCCGTCCGCCCGCATCCCTCGCCCGTGCCGGCGGAGCGCCGCGCGGAGCTCGTCGCCGATCCCGGTTTCGGCCGCGTCTTCACCGACCACATGGTGGTGATCAACTACACCGAAGGGCGCGGCTGGCACGACGCCCGCGTCGAGGCCCGCGCGCCGATCCCGATGGACCCCGCCGCCGCGGTGCTGCACTACGCGCAGGAGATCTTCGAGGGCATGAAGGCCTACGCGACCGGCAACGGCGGCGCGTCGCTGTTCCGGCCCGAGGCCAACGCCCGGCGCTTCGCCGAATCGGCCGCGCGCCTCGCCATGCCGGCGCTGCCGGACGACCTGTTCGTGGAGTCGATCCGGCAGATCGTGTCGGTCGACCGCGAGTGGATCCCCACCGCGGCGGGGTCGAGCCTCTACATCCGCCCCTTCATGATCGCCAGCGAGGTGTTCCTGGGCGTCAAGCCCTCGGCCGAGTACCTCTACATCGTGATCGCCTCGCCGGTGGGCCGCTACTTCAAGGGCGGCTCCGAATGCGTCACCGTGTGGGTGTCGCAGGACTACACCCGCGCGGCCCCCGGCGGCACCGGCGCCGCCAAATGCGGCGGCAACTACGCCGCGAGCCTCGTGGCCCAGGCCGAGGCGGCGCGCCACGGCTGCGACCAGGTCGTGTTCCTCGACGCGGCCGAGCGCCGCTGGGTCGAGGAGCTCGGCGGCATGAACGTCTTCTTCGCCTTCGACGACGGCTCGCTCGCCACCCCGCCGCTCGGCACCATCCTGCCCGGCATCACCCGCGATTCCGTGATGGAGCTCGCGCGCCGCGAGGGCATCCCGGTGCGCGAGGAGCCCTATTCGATCGAGCAGTGGCGCGCCGACGCCGAGAGCGGCCGGCTGCGCGAATGCTTCGCCTGCGGCACCGCCGCGGTGATCACGCCGATCGGCACGATCAAGATGGCGGACGGCGGCTTCACCATCGGCGGCGGCGAGGCGGCCGGCGAGATCACCAAGCGGCTGCGCACCGCCCTGACCGACATCCAGCGCGGCATCGCCCCGGACCCGTTCGGCTGGGTCCAGCTGGTGTCCTGACGCGCCGCCGGACGGCGGTCCGCCGGTGAGCCCCTCGCCCGACCTCGGCGCGCTCGACGGCGCGGCGCCCGTCACCCTGCGGCGCGCGCGGGTGCCGCTGCCGTTCCTCGCCGCGCCGGTCGCGGGCGCGGAGGTCGACCGCGACGGCGCCGCCCTGGTCGACCTGCGCCTCGCCGGCGGCCGGATCGCGGGGATCGCGCCCGCGGGCGGGCCGGCCGGCCCGGGAGACCCGGACCTCGGCGGGCGCCACCTGTGGCCGACGCTGGTGGACGTCCACGCCCACCTCGACAAGGCACATATCGTCGACCGCGCCCCGAACCCGGCGGGCGACTTCGCCGGCGCGCTCGCCGTCGTGAAGGCCGACCGCGTCGCCCGCTGGCGCGGGCCCGACCTCCGGCGCCGCATGGACTTCGGGCTGCGCTGCGCCGAAGCGCACGGCGTGTCGGCGATCCGCACGCACCTCGACTCGGACGAGGCGCAGGCCGCCGAAAGCTGGGCCGCCTTCCGCGAGACGCGCGGCGCCTTCGCGGGGCGGATGACCCTGCAGGCCGTGGCGCTGGTCGCGCTCGACGCGTGGCGCGAGCCCCACGGCCGGCGCCTCGCCGACATCGTGGCCGCGACGGGCGGGAGCCTCCTCGGCGGGGTGGCGCGCGCGCCGGCCGGGCTGCCGGGTGCGGCCCTCGACGCGCTGGATGCTGCGCTCGACGCCCTGTTCACCCTGGCGCGCGAGCGCGACCTCGACGTCGACCTCCACGTCGACGAATCCGGGGACACCGGCGGCACGGCGCTGCCGGCGGTCGCGCGCGCTGCGATGCGGCACGGCCACGAGGGCCGCGTCGCCTGCGGCCATTGCTGCGCGCTGGCGCTGCAGGACGCGGGCGCGCTGGCCGAGCACGTCGCCCTCGTGCGCGACGCCGGGATCTCGGTCGTGACACTGCCCACGGTCAACATGTACCTTCAGGACCGCACGCCCGGCCGCACCCCGCGCTGGCGCGGCGTGGCGCCCGTGACGGAACTGCGCGCCGCCGGCGTGCGCGTGGCCGTGGCCGGCGACAACTGCCGCGACCCGTTCCACGCCTACGGCGACCACGACATGCTGGACACCTGGCGCCAGGGCGTCCGCGTGCTCCACCTCGACCACCCGTTCGGCGATGCCGCGGCGCTCTGCGGCCCGGCGCCGGCGGCCGTCATGGGGCTGCCCCACGCGGGGCGCATCGCGGTCGGCGGGCCGGCGGACCTGATCCTGATGAACGCCCGCACGATGGATCAGGTGATGGCCCGGCCGCAGGCGGACCGCGTCGTGATCCGCGGCGGCCGGCGGCTCGCGCGCGGCGTGCCGGACTACGCGGAGCTGGAAGGCGGCTGAGGGCGGCTCCGCCGTGCTGGTCGGCCGGGGCGGGCGGTCAGCGCGGCGTCAGAACACGATCGCCCGCCGGATCGGGTGGTCGTGGTCGAAGGTGGTCTCGAACAGGGCCGCGAGGTCGCGGGTGAAGCCGTAGCCGGCGTCCTTGAGGTCGCGGAACACGGGGTCGTCGCGCTCGCGCCGCGTCAGCTTCTCGAGGCGCCGGCGCACGCCCGGCTTGGCCAGCCGGTCGAGGAAGTGGTCGTAGCTGTCGCGGATGGGGCCGACCGCGGCCGCCCCGCAGATCTCCGCCATGCGGTCGAGCGGCGTCAGCCCGAGCAGCCCTTCCAGCCGCTCGACCTTGGCGCCGGCGTCCCCGTCCCGCGTGGCGCCGAGCGCGAAGAGCCCGCTCGCGTAGAGGAGCTTGCGCGAGAACACGAGCTTCAGGTTGCGCAGGCCCCAGGGCTTGTCGGCCTCGCCGGTCTTGTACTCGTAGTCGACCGCGATGGTGCGGTAGTAGCGGATCAGGTCGTTGAGCAGGAACAGCGGCAGCATGCCGTCGCCGACGCGGGGCGCGATGTAGCGGTCGAGCAGGGCGCGGCGGGCGAAGCGGAAACCCTCGCGCTCGCTCAGGGGCTCGCCCTCCAGCAGGAACAGCATGCGCCGCGTCAGGCGCTGGTTGGTGTCCTCCTGCCCGCCCATGTTGCGCACCATGTCGCTCAATCGCTCCACGGCCGTGAAGGGGCCGCCGCGCGCGGGCTCGATCGGCACGACCTCCTTCAGCGCCGCCGCGAGCCGCTCGACCCAGGCGGGCTCGTCGTTCTCCTCGCCGCCGAGCCGGATCACGAAATAGTCGAGGTCCGAGGACGCGCAGGCTTCCCGCCGGGCGAAGGACCCGCAGGCCACCACCACGGCGTCGGCCGGCACGGCGCCGCGCACGAGCTCCTTGAGGGAGCGCAGCTTGCGGTCAGAATAGGTCCGGGCCTTCGCGATCGCGGCGTGCGTCATTGAACAGGTCCTGTCGCAGCTCCTCGATCCGCTCGTCCGTCAGCTCGCGCACCTCCAGGATGCGCTCGGAGCGCTTCTGGCGGTAGCGGGCCCTGTCGTCTCGCGCGAAGAAGTCGATCGTCGGGTCGGTGAAGAAGCGGCGCGTGCGGGCCCGCAGCGGCGCCGTGAGGGCCCGGCGGGCTTCCCGCTCGAAATGCGGGGCGGTGAGCAGGGCCCGCAGCTCGGGCAGCTTCGCGAAGAGCTTGCGCTCGGTGCTGAGGTAGTCGGCGCGGGTGAAGCGGCCGATCTCGCGGCGCATCGCGTCCTGGCACACGGCGTCGGCCAGCATGCCCTTCTCGCAGTTGATGATGTTGCCGTAGACCATGTCCTTGCAGCGCCAGAACTCGTCCACCGTGTCGCGGTCGGCGGCGTCGCGGCGCCGCGTGGCCGCCATCGTGACGGTCTCGGGGCTGAGGCGCGGGGCCGGCTTCTCGTAGGTGTGCGAGCGCAGGATGCCCTCGATCGTGTCGAAGTTGATCGGCCCGGCGAAGAAGCCGTCGTGGCCCTCCTCGCGCCCCTCGATCACGGCGGCGAGCCGCTCGACGTCGATCCCCGCTTCGCGCAGCGCCGCGTGGACCTCCGCGCCGAGCGGCACGCGGCCGAACAGCACGTCCGCCGTGGCGAGGTGGTGGTCGATCCTGAAGGCCTCCTTGAACACGGGCTCCAGCGAGTGCGACAGCGGCGCGTGGCCGATGTCGTGCAGCAGCGCCGCGGCGCCGATCAGCCGGCGCTCGTCGGGCGGCAGCCCGCGCAGCTCCGCGTAGAGCAGCGCCAGCCGCGCCACGCCGAGGCTGTGCTGGTAGCGGGTGTAGCGGCGGCTGCCCGGCCGGCCGTTGGGCGCCGGGATGCGGGCGTAATCGATGCCGCCGAGGAAGCGCACGTTGGAGAGCCGCGCGAAGGCCGGCGTGCCGATCAGGCGGGACAGCAGGGGATCCGCCGCGGCCGCGGCGTCGAGCGGCGCCTTGAAGTTGAAATGCGGCCGGCCGATCAACTCTGCTGTCACGCTGCGGAGCCTTCCCCTTCGTCCGGTCGACGCGCCTTCTCCTACCGGAATGCGCCGCGGGGTGCCACACAAAGCCCCGAAGTGTCACATCGTTGCATTTTGGGAGAGGGACGCGCTTGCATGCTTCGGGTGGAACCTGCAGAACACGCGGGGAGCCGAAAATGAAACCCGTTGTCACCTGCCGCCCCGCGGCGCCGAACGCCCTGGAGAGCGTCATCAGCCCGCAGAAGCCATCCGGCGCCCGCATCCACGGCCAGATCGTCGGCACGCTCGCCCGCGAGGTGCTGGGCGGCGCGCTCGCGCCCGGCGACGCCCTGCCCAACGAGGACCTGCTGGCGGCGCGGTTCGACGTCAGCCGCTCGTCGGTGCGCGAGGCCGTCAAGACGCTGGCCGCCAAGGGGCTGATCGAGAGCCGACAGCGCGTCGGCGCCCGCATCCGCCCGCGGGCCGACTGGCACATGCTCGACCCCGACCTGCTGGCCTGGCACCCGGACGTGCTGCACGACAGGCCCCTGATGGAGGGGCTGCTGGAAACGCGGCGCATCATCGAGCCCGCCGCGGCCGAGCTCGCGGCGGCGCGCGCCACCGACGCCGAGTTCGACGCCCTCGCGGCCGCGCTCGACGCCATGGCGGAAGCGGCGCCGCACGACATCGACGCCTGCGCCGAGGCCGACCTCGCCTTCCACGGCGGCATCATCGCGGCGTCCCGCAACGTCGTGCTGGGGGGCCTCGTCGCCACGATCGCGGCGGCGCTCCGGGCCTCGCTGCGCGCCACCAACGCCGTCACCGACGACCAGGCCCGCTCGGTCGCGAGCCACCGCGCCGTGCTCGACGCCATGCGCCGGCGCGACGGCGCCGCGGCCCGCGCCGCCATGAGCGCCGTGCTCGACAACACCGAGCACGACCTCCATGCTGTCTGAGTGACGAAAAACCGCCCCCTCGTGCCGGCCCTTCTGGGGCTCGCCCTCCTCGCCGGCCCCGCGCGGGCGAAGCAGCCCGACTGGGCCGACGCGCCGGAGTCGAAGCGCCCGGACTACGCGGCCTCGCGGGCGATCTGCGCGAAGCTGAAGGGCGTCGTGCCGCCCGCCGCCGACGCGCCGACGCCGGCCGAGGCCGCCAGCCTCGCCGATTGCTCCTCCGAAGCGCTGTATTTCGGCATCGCCCGCCCGGCCGACCCGAAGGCGGCGCGGCTCTGCGCCTTCGTGGAGAAGCGCAACGCCGACCCGCAGGTGACCAACTTCGGCTATACGGGCGACAACACGCTGATGCTGGTCTACGCCAACGGCCTCGGCGCCGCGCGGAACCTCGACGTCGCGACGGCCCTCGCCTGCCGGGTCGACGGTGCTCCCGCCGAGAACGACGGCCGCGTGAAGCACCTCGCCGACCTCAAGGCGAAGAACTGGCAGGGCACCGACTTCAGCCTCTGCGACGACATCACCAGCGGGCTGATGATGGGCGTCTGCGCCGCCCACGAGCAGCTCATCACCCGCGCGAAGCGCGAAGCCACGCTCGCCAAGGCGATGGCGGGATGGAGCCCGGCCGAGCGGGCCGCCTTCGCGCCGCTGAAGCGCGCCGAGGGGGCCTTCGCCGACGCGCACGGCCGCAACGAGGTGGACCTGTCCGGCACGGGCCGCGGCGCCTTCGAGACGGAGGCCGAGGAGCAGGTCAACGACGCCTTCCTGGCCCTCGTCGGCGACGTCGACGCCGGCAGGGTCGCGGCCGACGGCGCGGCCGGCGCCAAGGCGGCCGACGACGCGCTGAACGCGGCCTACAAGGCGCTCCTGGCGCGCGCGCCGGAGCTGTCCCGCTACGGCTCGGGCATGTCGGCCGCGGGCTTCGCCGAGACGGAGCGGCTGTGGATCCGCTACCGCGACGCCTGGGTGGCCTTCGCCAAGGTGCGGAAGCCGGACCTGGCGCCGGACGCGCTCCTGGCCCGGCTGTCGCGCGAGCGCGCGGCGCAGCTCAAGGCCGTCGCGGGCGGCTGACCGCTTTGCGCCCGCCCTGCGGGCCCGGCGACGCGCGCGATGCGGTCAGGGCCACAGGATCTGGGTCTCGACCGAGATGATCGGGTCGATGTCGCCCGCGAAATTCGGCAGATCGGCCAGCAGCGTCACGCCTTCGGGGCTGGCGAAGGCGGCCTTGAGGTCCTCCTCCGAGTCGAACCACAGCTCCGAGAAGCCGTCGTAGTCGAACTTGGGGAAGCGCTCGCGATCGACGAGGTTGACCGAATAGCGGCGCAGGCCGGGCAGCTTGGCGCAGAGCGGCGCGTGGGTGCCGAGCCAATGCGCCTCGAAGGCCTCGTGCGTCATGCCGTCCTTCTTGCGCAGGATGCCGAGGCGCTTGGTGTAGGTCCTGGTGGCCATATCGTGGGAACCTCCTGTTCCGATGGGGTCGCGCGGCGGCCGGGGCGCCGTGCGTGTCGTGGATCCGGGGCCGGGCCCGATGGACGCCCCGGCGGTCGCGGGTGGGCGGCATCACGCGACCCGGTTGCCGACCTCCCGCCCCGCCAGCACCGCCTCGACGCTGTCGAGCAGCAGCTCGCCCATGCGCACGCGGGTGCCCACCGTCGCGCTGCCCTGGTGCGGCTGCAGGAACACGTTGGGCAGGTCGAGGTAGCCGGGGTGGAGGGCCGGCTCGCCGTCGAACACGTCGAGCCCCGCCGCCGCCACGCGGCCGGTCCGCAATGCGGCGATCAGCGCCTCGTCGTCGACGAGCCCGCCGCGCGCGACGTTGACCACCACGGCGTCGGGCGGCAGCCGCGCGATGCTGTCCGCGTTCAGGAACCGCGCGGTCTCGGGCGTCGCGGGCGCGGCCAGCACCAGGAAGTCGCTGACGGCGAGGAGGTCGGCCGCGCTGTCGCAATAGGAGGCGCCGTCCTCGAGCTCCGGCGCGAGCCGGCTGCGGTTGAAGTAGTGCACCTCCATGTCGAAGCCACGCGCGAGGCGGCGGGCGACCGCCCGCCCGATCCGGCCCATGCCGAACACGCCGAGGCGCCCGCCGGTGACGTCGCGCCCGAGCAGCAGCGTCGGCGACCAGCCGCGCCACCGGCCCTCGTAGATCAGGCGCGCGCCCTCGTGGGCGCGGCGGGCGGCGCCGAGCAGGCACAGCACCGCCATCTCGGACACGGCGTCGCTGAGGACGTCCGGCGTCGTCAGCACGGCGATGCCGCGCGCGCGGGCGGCGTCGAGGTCGAGGTGGTCGTGGCCGACCGAATAGGTCGCGATCGCGCGGACACTGGGGGGCAGCGCCGCGATGAGCGCGGCGTCGACCCGGTCGGTCGCCGTCACCACCAGCGCGTCGGCGGCGTGGTCCGCCGCGGTGACGGCGATCTCGGCCGCCGTCAGGGGCTCGTCGTCGAGGTTGACCCAGGCGCCCGCGGTGGCGAACCGGTCCATCAGGGCCGGGGCGAAGCGGCGCGTCACCACGATCCGGGCTGGCGTTCCGCGTTCGTCGCTCAAGGCTCGCTCCCGTCGATGAAGCCGGCTCGGCCGGTCGGCCCGGTGGCGCGCCGGTCCAGCCTCGGCCGCAGTCCGCGTCAGATCGTGCGGCCGCCGTCCACCTCGAGGATCACGCCGGTGACGAACTCGGCCTCGTCGGAGGCGAGGTAGAGCGCCGCGTTGGCGATGTCCTTCGGCTCGCTGAGGCGGCCGAGCGGGATGGTGGCGATGAAGCGGGCGCGGTTCTCGGGCGTGTCGGGCACGCCCATGAAGGACTCCAGCAGCCCCGTCGCGCCCATCACCGGGGCGATGCAGTTCACGCGGATGCGCTCGGGCGCGAGCTCCACCGCGAGCGAGCGGGTCAGCAGGTTCACGGCGCCCTTGGTGGAATTGTACCAGGTGAGGCCGGGGCGCGGGCGGATGCCGGCCGTCGAGCCCACGTTGACGATCACGCCGCCGCGGCCCTTCAGGCGCGGCACGGCGGCGGACACCATGTGGTAGATGGATTTGACGTTGATGGCGTAGACGCGGTCGAACTCGTCCTCCGTCACCTCCAGCAGCGGCTTGTTGCGGTGGGTCCAGCCGGCGTTATTGACGATGATGTCGAAGGCGCCGCCGCCGTGCTCGGCCGC